>JACQPZ010000143.1 GCA_016207265.1 Candidatus Latescibacterota bacterium
AGAGCGACGTGAGACGCCGGATCCCGTCGGGAAACGCGATCTCGAGGACCTCGAATCCGTCCCGCTCGCGGACCTCGACGATGAGCCCCTCCCCGAATTCGCGGTGGTGGACCCGGTCGCCCACCCTGAATCCCGCGCCCGCGGGGCGCGTCCGATCGCGGATCATCCCAGCTCCCAGCTCTCTCCCTCCGAAGGGATCCGGGTCCTCATCTCCGGGGGGAGTCCGCTCCGAAGGGCCTCCGCCCGCTCCAGGTCCGCGTGCACGATCGCGCATCCCTTCCCCGCGCCGCACGACCGCGCCTGCTCGACGAGCGCGTCGTGGTCCGCGTGCGCGCTGAAGCCGTTCAAGACCTCGACGCGCGCCCTGAGCGCGAACGGCTCTCCGAAGATCCGGACCTCTTCCCTTCGCTCCACGAGCCTTCGTCCGAGCGTGGACTCGGCCTGGTATCCCACGATGACGATCGTGTTCTTCGGATCCTCGACCGTGTGTCTGAGGTGGTGGAGCACACGCCCCCCCTCGCACATCCCCGAGGCCGCGATGGTGATGAACGTTCCCTCCTTGTCGTTCAGCTTCATCGATTCCTCGGCTTCGCGGACGAGCCTGACCCGACGGAAGCCCAGCGGATCCTCTCCGCGGCGTATCCCCGCCAGGGTTTCGGCATCGAAGACCTCGGGGTGCCGCCGCACGATTTCCTGGACGTCGGCGGCCAGGGGGCTGTCCACGTAGATCGGAATCTCGGGCAGCCGCCGCGCCCCGAAGAGCTTGTCCAGGGCGTAGACGATCTCCTGCGTCCTTCCCACGGCGAAGGCGGGGATCACGATCCGTCCCTTGCGCATGAGCGCGCTCCGCACGACGCGCTCCAGGGCGTCGCGGAGCGACGTTTCGTCCGGATGCTGCTTCCCGCCGTAGGTGCCCTCGGTGATCAAGTAGTCCGCGCGCGGGAGGGACTCCGGATCGCGGAGGATCGGCCTGCCTCTGCGGCCGAGATCTCCGGAGAAGACGAGCGACCCGGGACGGCCGTTCTCCTTCCACCGCAGCTCCACGGATGCGGCGCCCGGGATATGCCCCGCCTCGTGGAACGACGCC
This sequence comes from Candidatus Latescibacterota bacterium, assembly GCA_016207265.1. Taxonomy (GTDB): domain Bacteria; phylum Eisenbacteria; class RBG-16-71-46; order SZUA-252; family SZUA-252; genus WS-7. Next base: position 1,088 of record JACQPZ010000143.1, read on the forward strand.
TCGACCTCATCGAGGGCGGTGAAGGGCGACCCATAGTCGTGCGGATCGAACTGGTCGAGCGCCGCCTCGACGTCGCCGGGAGTGTAGAGCGGCTCGACCGGCGCGCCCGTCCTTCCGCGCGGGTGGCGGTTCACGAATTCCGCGTCCTTCATCTGGATATGCGCCGCGTCCAGGAGCATCGCCCGGCAGAGGTCCGCCGTCGCCTTCGTGGCGTGGATCGGGCCGCGAAACCCGCGCCGGCAGAGGTACGGGATCGCGCCCGCATGATCGATGTGCGCATGGGAGAGGATCATCGCGTCGATCGCCTTGGCCGCGAACGGCAGCGCGCGATTCCGCGCATCGGATTCCGCCCGCCGGCCCTGAAAGAGACCGCAGTCCAGGAGCAGCGCTCCGGCCCGCCCCGTGATCAAGTGTTTCGAGCCGGTGACGGTCCGCGCGGCGCCCCAGAAGGTCACCCTCACGCGGTCAATCCCCCGGGTATAGATGAATACCCGCGCTCACCTGGGAGAACATGGAGAGCTCGGAATTTCCCACCTGGGCGTAGCCCCGGAGCGAAACATCGAGCGAGATGCGCGCCCGGACGAAGCGCTCCACGCCGGCGCCGACGACGGCGTAGGGCCCCTCGTTGACGCGGCGCGACTCCTTGGCGTCGTACTCCACGTTGGGGCTCGCGTATCCCAGCCCGGCCAGGAGATACGGCGTCAGCTCCCGCTCGCGGTGAAAGAAGAAGACCCCCTCGGCGGACACGGTCGTCATCACGAGGGTGCTGTCCGACGGGAGCAAAGGCTGCGGATTGGGCTCCACCCTGCTCCCGTAGCGGTGGTTCTCGAACGAGAAGCCGAGCGCCGAGCTCTGGCTGAGCATGTACCGGAACCGGAATGCGTACCCCAGGCCGTGGTCGAAATGGTCGTTCAGCTCGGAGGAGCCGCGCACGAACCCGTACGAAACCTGCGCCCCCAGGCTGATCGTGCCCTTCCTGAGTCTTCGTAGCGGAGCCGGGCGTCGCGGCGGCACCGGGGCGGGCTGGCGCCTCAGCAACGTCACCTCCCCTTCCGCGGCGGCGTTCAGCGCTCCGCCGCGCGGCAAGGCGACAACCGAACCGAGCGGCGTCCATCGAGCGAGGTCCGCGCTTCGCATCTCGGAAGCCGCTTGGAGCGGAGCATGGAGCGCCGCGATCCCGACCCACGCTGCCGTGAAGCCTACCCACCGTCTGTTCATCGACACCCTCCCGATCCCGGCCGACTCTCAGGCGCGCGGGTGAAACCGCGTGTGCACCGTGCGCAGGTAGTTGCGATCCAGATGCGTGTAGATCCGCGTCGTCTCGATCGAGCGATGGCCCAGGAACTCCTGGACCACGCGCAAGTCGCAGCCTCCTTCCAGAAGATGGGTCGCGCAGGAATGGCGGAGCGTATGGGGAGAGATCGGCCGGTCGATTCCTGCCGCGGAGGCGCACCCACGGAGAAGCTTCCAGTACCCCATGCGCGTGAACGGACGGCCGAGGCGGGTCAGGAAGACGGCGCGCGCTCCGCGATCCTTGAGAAAGCGCGGGCGCGCGGCTTCCAGGTACCGCCCGAGCGCTTGCCTCGCCTTGGATCCGAACGGCACGATGCGCTCGCGCGAGCGCTTCCCCGTGCACCGGACCCAGTTCTCGTCGAGGTCCAGCTCCTCGAGGGTCAGCCGCACGAGCTCGCTCGCGCGAAGGCCCGTGGCGTACGCCAGCTCGAGGAGCGCCCGGTCGCGCACCGCGGCGGGGGTCTCCCCCCGGGGCGAGCGGAGGAGCGCCTCGACCTGGTCCACGGTCAGGACGTCCGGCAAAGGTCGCGGCCGCCGCGGAGGGCGCACCTGAAGCGCGGGGTTCTCCGCCGCGTCTCCCCGCCGGCGCAGGAACTCGTGGAACGCCCGGAGCGACGCGATCTTCCTCGCGACCGTGGACGCCGCCCATCCCCGGTCGGCGACGTGCGCCTCGACGTCGCTCGCGCGGATCGTGTCCAGACCGCGGATTCCCCGGCGCACGAGGAACTCCTCGTACTGCTCGAGATCGCGCGTGTAGGCGCGCACGGTGTTCTCGCCGAGCCTCCGCTCGAGGCTCAGGTGCTCGCGAAAGCGGCGCACGTGCGCGCCGAGCACGACGCGCGTCATGCGTTCCTGCTTCTCCGGACCCGCTCCCATCCCAGCTCGAGCTGGCCCCGCTCCAGCTCGAGGAGATACCGCTTCCAGCCGAGCCCGCTCGAGAAGCCTCCGATCGTGAGGTCGCCCTGGATCACGCGGTGGCAGGGAATGACGATCGGAGCCGGATTCTTGCCGAGGGCGTTCCCGGTCGCCCGCGCGGCTCCCGGCATGTCGATCCGCGCGGCCAGCGCCCCGTAGGAGATGACCGAGCCGTATCGCACGCGCCGCGTGGCGTCCCAGACGCGCCGCTCGAACGGAGTGCCTTCCGCCAGGTCGAGCCTCAAGTCGAGCGCCGGCTCCCTTCCCGCGAAATAATCCTCGAGGGCCCGCCGCGCCCCGTCCGTCCAGCGCGGGCGATTCACGTAGTGGATCCCGAGGGCGCGCGCCTCCCGTGCCGAGGGCGCCTCGCGATCCCCGAGGCCGACACCGCGAAGCCCGGCCTGCGTGGCCAGGATCCAGACCGACCCGAACTCGGAGTCGACCCGGGCCGTTGCCACCTCCAGCCGGTCGCTCACGGGTTCGCCTCGCCTTCGCTCCCGACGCGCTTCACGATCCGCGCCGCCATCCTGGAGCCGATCCCCGGCACTGCCGCGATCGCCCCCACCGGCTGCCGGCTCAGCCGCTCCACCGATCCGAACCGCTTGAGCAGCATGGCCCGCCGCTTCGGACCGATGCCGGGGATCGTCTCGAGCGCGGACTCATGCGCCGACCGGGCTCTCAGCTTCCGGTGGTATCCCACCGCGAATCGGTGGGCTTCGTCGCGGACTCGCATCAGAAGTTTCAACGCGGAGGAGCGTCGGGACAGCCGGACCGGATCGCGCCGGCCGGGCAGGTAGATCTCTTCGAGCCGCTTGGCGAGCCCCACCATCGGCACGTCCGAGAGCGGCGATCCCGATGCGGACGCGCGGGCCGCCTCGAGCTGCCCCTTGCCGCCGTCGATCACGATCAGGTCCGCGGGCTCGATCGATCCCTCCGCGACTCTCGCTGCGTGGCGGCCCACCGCCTCCGAAACCGAGGCGAGGTCGTCCTGCCCGCGCACCGACGCGATGCGAAACCGCCGGTACTCCCGCTTGAAGGGCGATCCATCCCGGAACGTGACCATAGACGCCACGGTGTGCGTTCCCTGAATCGTCGATACGTCGAAGCAGCGGATCCGCCGCGGAAGATTCGTGAGACCAAGCTCGCGCTGGAGGTCCAGCGCCTCGTCGAACTCGCTCGCGCTCTGGACCCTTCCCGTCCCGGAGTCTTCCCCGCTCCGGAGAAGCAGCGACGCGTTCCGGCGCGCCATCCGAACGAGCGCCCGCTCGCCTCCCTCGCGCGGCGTGCGGACGCGCACGGCTCCCGCGGCGGCCCGGCTCAGCACGGCCTCGAGCAGCTCGCGCTCCTCCGGCTCCACCTCCACGAGAACGCATTCCGGCACCGGGTCGACACGGCCGTAGTACAGCGTGAGGAACGCGCGCAGAAGCTCCGATTCGTCGGCCGAGGCCGCTCCCTCGATCCGCCGGAAGTCGCGCGACATGACGCGGCGCTCGCGCACCTTGAGGACGACGGCGCACGCGGACTCCCCTTCACGGGCGACGCCGACCACGTCCGCCTCGGTCCCCTTGAGGCCGACCATCCGCTGCCGCGCAAGGATCGACTCGATTCCCCGGATCTGGTCGCGCACCCGTCCGGCACGCTCGTACTCGCGCCGCGCCGCGAAGGATTCCTGCATGGCGCGGAGCCGGGCGACGACCCCCTCCCGCCGTCCGGCGAGGAACTCGCAGAATTGGTCCACCATCGCCCGGTATTCATCGCGCGACTGTTTCCCGATGCACGGCCCCGTGCACCTCCCGATGTGGTAATCGAGACACTCGCGACCCGCGGCGATGTGGGCGTCGATGTCCCGGCACGAGCGCATCGGAAAGACGGCCTGCGTCCGGCGCAGGAGCTGCCTCAGCGCCTTCACCTCGGTGTACGGGCCGAAATACCGCGCGCCGTCGCGGGCGACGCGGCGCACGAAGGACATTCGGGGATACGGCTCCTGCCAGGAGACGCGGATGTAGGGGTAACTCTTGTCGTCCTTGAGGCGAATGTTGTAGGGGGGCTGCCGTTCGCGGACGAGCGTGGCCTCGAGAAGGAGCGCGTCTCCCTCGGAGTCGACCGCGATGAATTCCAGATCGGTCACCTTCCGCATGAGGGCGACCTGCTTCGCACCCATGGCCTCCGGCCGCAGGAAGTGGGACCGCACGCGCAGGTCGAGCCGCTTCGCCTTCCCGACGTACAGCACCTCCCCACGGCGGCCCTTGAATATGTAGACGCCCGGAAGCGCGGGGAGGACGGCCAGCCTGGCCTCGAGGTCCGGCGGCCTCGACTCGGCCGGGGGAGTTGCGGAGGAAAGGCCGGACCGTTTTCGCCGACGCGCGACCATCCGGGGGAGTATACCACGCCGCGCGGCGGCGCTCGGGCGTTGACAGTGCATCGATCCTTCGATAAGGTAGCCGCTTACTGCGATTCTCGAGTCAATCCGGAGGAAGGAATGCCCCAGCACAAGTCGGCGGAAAAACGGGTCCGCACGAATCTGCGCGATCAGGAGCGCAACGCGGCCGTGCAGTCGGAGCTGAGAACGCTTCTAAAGAAGATTAAGCAAGAGCCTACAAACAAAGAACTTAGGCGATCGGTAGTTTCAAAGCTGGACCGTGCGGTCCGGAAGGGAGTCCTCCACAAGTCGGTCGCCAACCGCCGCAAGTCCCGGCTCGCCCTCCAGGCGGCCCGGGCTACGAAAGCTTCGTAAGCTCGGCCGCCACGCGCTTCGCGCACGCCTCGGCGGCCTCGCCGACCGCGACGCGTTCGACGGTTCCCGATTTTCGATCCCGCAACTCGACGACCCCGTCCTTGAGCCCCTTCTCGCCGATCGTGACGCGGAGCGGCATCCCCATGAGGTCGGCGTCCTTGAATTTCGCCCCGGGCCGCTCGTCCCGGTCATCCAGGATGGTCTCGACGTCGCGGTCCACGAGACCCGCGTAGAGGGACTCCGCGACCGCGCGCGTTTCTGCGTGGGCCGTGTTCACGGGGACGATGTGCACGTGATACGGCGCCACAGAATAGGGCCAGATGATTCCGTTCTCATCGTGGAGCTGCTCGATGACGGCGGCCACGGTCCGCGTGACGCCGATCCCATACGTTCCCATCACGATCGTCCGCTCATTCCCTTCCGCGTCGAGATAGCGCGCGCCCATCGGCTCGGAGTACTTGAGCCCGAGCTTGAAAATGTGCCCGACCTCGATCCCGCGGCTCAGCTTCAGCGTGTCGCCGCACCGCGGACAGCAGTCCCCTTCCCGGGCGGTCGTGAGATCCGCACGCTCCTCGATCCGAACGTCCCGCCCCACCCGGACCCCCACGAGGTGCGCGTCGCGCTTGTTCGCTCCGGTCACGTAGTTCCGCCCCTCCTGGATCGAGACGTCGAAGACGGAGCGCAGTCGGCTCGGGAGCCCGACGGGGCCCGTGAATCCCAGCGGCCCGCAGGTGAGGGCCTCGATTTCCTGCGCGGTGGCGAGCCGGGGCGCCGCGTGGCCCAGGAGCCGCGCCAGCTTCGCCTCGTTCAGCTCCCGGTCTCCCGGCACGACGGCCAGCACCGGCTCCTCTCCCGCGAGGAAGAGGAGCGATTTCAGGAGCCTCGACGGCTCGAGGCCGAGAAACGCGGAGACCTCCTCGACCGTCTTCTGTCCGGGGGTAGACCGCTCTTCGAGCCGTGCCTCCGGCTCCGCGGAGTGCGGGATCACCCGGTACTTGGCGCTCTCCGAGGAAGCCGCGTATCCGCACGCCGAGGAGAAGATGAGCGACTCCCCCGAGGCCGCGGTCACCATGAACTCGTGGTTCACGTCCCCGCCGATCGCCCCCGAGTCTGCCTCGACGACCACGAACTCGAGCCCGCAGCGACGGAACACCGCCGCGTACGCTTCGCGCATCCGCTCGTAGGCCGACTCGAGCTGGGCCTCGTCCACGTGGAAGCTGTACCCGTCCTTCATGAGGAATTCCCGCGCGCGCATCACGCCGAACCGCGGCCGGATCTCGTCCCGGAACTTCGTCTGGATCTGGTAGAGATTGAGCGGCAGATCCCGATAGGAGCGGACGTGGGTTCGAACGAGGTCGGTGATCGCCTCTTCGTGGGTCGGTCCCAGGGCATAGTCGCGCTCGTGCCGGTCCCGCGGCCGGAAGAGCTCCTTGCCGTATTTCTCCCAGCGGCCCGTCTCCCGCCACAGCTCCGCCGGCATGAGAATCGGCAGGAGAAGCTCCTGGCATCCCGCGCGATCCATCTCCTCCCGGACGATCTGAGCCACCTTCCGCGTCGTTCGCCATCCGAGCGGGAGGAGCGTGTAGATCCCGGCGGCCAGCTTACGGAGCATTCCGGCCCGGATCATCAGCTTGTGGCTGATCAATTCCGCGTCGGTCGGGTCTTCCTTGAGCGTCGGTATGAACGCCTGCGTGAGACGCATCGAGTTCTTGGTCCCTCCCTAGGGATTCCGCAGGACGTCGTCGAAGGTGTAGCACCCCGGCGCCCGCCCGCGGAGGAATCGCGCGGCTCGAAGCGCTCCTCGAGCGAACACCGCGCGGTCGAACACCGTGTGAACGATCTCGAGCGTCTCGCCGGCCCCGGCGAGGAGCGCGCGGTGCATGCCGGCGGCCGTGCCGGAGCGGATCTAATGGACCCGGATCTCGCCTTTCCCGCGGGGTTCGCCCGGCCCCGCGCCGGCGCGCGGCGTGGTTCCCGGCGCGAGGATCGAGGCCCAGGCGAGCGCGGTTCCGCTCGGCGCGTCCCGCTTCCCCGCGTGGTGATGCTCGATCAGGTCCAGGTCGAACATCTCCGTCGCGGACCGCGGGAGGGAGCGGAGCATCGCGCACGCGAGCGAGTTCCCCGGGCTGAGATTCCGGGCGCGGAGCACGGGGACGCGGCTCCCCAGGGCCTTCACCCTCGCCTCGTCCGCGTCGGTCAATCCCGTCGTCGCGCTCACCAAGGCGTACGGCGAGCGCCCGAGCCGGTCGAGAAGGCTCGCCGTGCCCGCGGCCACGCTCACGTCGATCACGACGAGATCGCTCGGAAGACCGGACCCGCGGAACATCTCCTCCGGCGTCATCCAGACGCATCCCGGCGGGCAGGGATCGACGTCGGGCGCGGGCGCGACGCACGCGCGAAGCGTGACGTCGGAGAACTCGTGTAACGAGGCGCGGATCGCACGACCCATCCGACCGGTCGCGCCGTAGAGGAGGACGTGCGTTTGGGCCACGCCGCGATCAGCGCCCCGAGCGGGCCGTCGCCACGACGCCCGCCCGTTCGAGGGCCTGATCCACGAGGGCGGCCGTCTCGGGTCTCACGGGAACGAGCGGGAGGCGCAGCTCCCCCGTCGCGAGCCCGAGCCGGCGCAGCGCGTGCTTGACCGGGGCGGGGTTCGTTTCCAGGAAGAGCGCCCGGAAGAGAGGCCCCAGCTTGCGGTGGATGGACTCGGCCTCCGCGAACCGCCCGGCCTTCGCGTGCTCGCCCATGGCCGCGATATCGCCCGGCACGAGATGCCCCGCCACCGAAACGACCCCCCGGGCGCCCACCGCAAGGAGCGGCAGGTACAACGAATCGTCCCCCGCGAGAATCGCGATGTCGCATCGCGCGCGGATCGCGCTGGCCTGGTCGAGGGATCCGCTCGCCTCCTTGATCGCCGCGATCCGAGGATGCTCGGCGAGCCGCGCGACCGTTTCGGGCGCGAGCGAGACGCCGGTCCGCGCGGGCACGTTGTAGAGCACGACGGGCCGGTCGACCCGGTCGGCCACCGCGCGGTAGTGCGCGATGAGTCCTTCCTGCGTCGGCTTGCAGGAATACGGCGTGATCACCATCACGGCGTCCACTCCGAGCCGGATCGCGTCCTCCGTCAGCTCGATCGTCTCCGACGTGACGGCGGTTCCGGTTCCCGCGACGACCGCGGCGCGCTCCTTGGCGACCGCGAGAACGGCACGGATCACGGTCTCGCGCTCCTCCCGCGTCAGGGAGGTCGCCTCGCCGGTGCAGCCGCAGGGGTACAGCGCGCGCGCGCCTCCCTCGACCACGTTCGCCGCGATCCGCTCGAGCGCCTGGCGGTCCACGGCGCCGTTTCGAAACGGCGTGATCAGCGCGACGGCCAGGCCGTCGAACATGGCTCCTGAATGCACCATCGCTACTCCTCGGGTTCGGGCGGCCGCGGCGGCGCGGGTTCCGTCGGCTTCGCGCGTTCGAGGCGGAAGTTGATCGGGCCGTACTCCTCTTCCGGCCGAGCCTCCAGGACTTCATCCCGGCGCGATTCGGCGCGCGGCGGAACCCCGCCCGGACCCTCCATCCGGATCGCCCGTAACCGATATCGTCCCGGAGCGACGCGCAGCACGTAATCCCCCGGCCCCTTCCGGTCGACTCGTGTGACGACCGTCGTGTCCGAGTCCGCTCGGGCTTCGACGCGGAAATGAGCGGCGGAGTCGGGCGAGACGATCGTGCCGGTCACGGTCGCCGGCGCCCGCGGATTGACGGCGACCACGTTGATACTATCCGCGACCGGCCTCTCGGGTGTCAACCGGATCACTTCCGGAT
>JACQPZ010000141.1 GCA_016207265.1 Candidatus Latescibacterota bacterium
AGCCGAGCACGCGGCGGTCGGCGACGCGCGCGGGGCGGGTCTCCTCGCGGCGATCGAGCTGGTGCGCGACCGCGCGTCGCGAGAGCCCGCGCCCGAGCGGGCGGCACAGGTCGTGCGCGCCCTGCTCTACGAGGGGGTTCTGGTTTATCCCGGCGGCGTCCACGACAACGTGATCACCTTCACGCCGCCGCTCCCAATCACGAGCGGGCAGATCCGCTACGCGGTCGAGGCGCTGGGGAGGGCGCTCCGGAGCGTACGATAGCCGTCAGTCGCGGGACTGCGCCCGGCGGCGAGGCCGCCTAGATATCGTGCGGCATGTACCCGACGGGGGACTGGAAGTAGTAGGTCATCGGGTAGTGGAGGAAGTTGGACACGCGGCTCGTGTAGAGGCACGCGAAGTCCTTGAGCTGGTGCCCGAAGCGGCTCGACTCATTCCCCTCGCGGAAGAGGGAACCCCAGTGCGGGTTGTACGCGCGGTCGATCTTCATGCGGAGGCTGTCGATCTCGGCCTGGACCTCGACCGTGCGGCGGTCGATCTGCGCGATCTCCTCCGGGATCGCCTCGATCCTCGCCGCGATCTCCTGCCGCCGCGCCGCGTCCCCGCCGTCCTGCTCGTCCAAGACCAGCGTCAGGCGGCGCAGCTCCCTGCCCAGCGCCGCCTTGTCGATGTCGAGGTGATGGCGCTCCGCCGAGAGCCGCGCCAGCCGGTCGAAGTCGCGGGCGTTCTCCTGGGTCACCGCGATCTCCCGATCCAGCTCGGGGACGATCATGGCCGTGCGCCACCCCTGCTCCTTCTTGGAGAGCAGGATGTCCCCGTAGGTGTGGTCGCCGAAATAGAGAATCTGGTCCCCCTTCGCGCCCAGGGTGCGCTCCAAGTAACCCCCGTTACCGCCGCGGACCACGGGCACGGGAGCGGGTAGCGCGACGGCTTCGGGGGTCGGCTCCGGAGCGTCGTTACCGGAGAAGAACGCGGGCTTCTTCGCTTCCACGACGACGAGGTCGAAGAGCTGGGACCAGTGTGCGGGAGCGCCGCGGCCCCGTTGCAGTATCGTGCGGAGCAGCGAATCGGCATACGCCCATTCGCTGTTCGTGAGGAGAAAGAGCTTCTTTCCGCCCCGCCGGAATTCCTCGAGCACCGTGCGAAGCTCCTGGTCCACCCGGATGTAGCGGTCGAGATTTCCCGTGATGACGGATTTGAGACTCCCGTCGCGGTGGACCTCGTCGATCGTCTCGCGGACGTCCCGGTACGCGCGGGCGTAGTCCGGGCTCTTGCTCCCCGAGCGGTCGAGCTGGTCCACCACGCAGAGGAATAGGTACACCTCCGGGAGGTGAAAGAGCGTGTCCACGGAGGAATAGTTCTCGTGGCTCAGCCGGATGTGGGAGGTCCGGTAGGCGCGCGACCGCTCCTCGGAGCGGAGCGGGGAGAAGCCGTGATAGCCGCGCGAGACGAAATTGAAATAGTCCATCTTGAGGACGTTGCCGCGCTTCTTGTCCACGACGAGGCCGCGGATCACGAAGGAGGGATCGTATTTGAGATCCAGGATCTCCCGCGGATACCGTTTCGCCTCGACGAGCATCTTCTTGGTGAGATCGAAGGCAAGCGCTTCGACCGGGATCGGGTCGTAGCTCGCCAGCGTGTGGTCGAGGTCGAAGCCGATCGCGCGGATCTTGGAGAGCCTCAGGTTTCGGTCGACGAAGACGCGGTGCCGGCGTGGGATCCGATGCTCGCGATATCGCAGCGCCCGTGCGGACGGTTCCGGCTCCGCGGCCGCGTTCTTGACCATGGCCATGCGCGCATTGTAGGCGACTTGACGCCGCTTCGGCCACTCTCTACTGTGCGGGGATGAATCTCTGCTTGTACGAAGACGCGGAGGCGGCGTCGTTCGGTCCTCTGACGCTCCTCAGGCCGATCTTCGCGCTCCGCTGCGGGATCTTCACCCTCGCGGAGAAGCTCGCGCTCGCGTTTCCGGAATCCCGGCTCTGTCTCCTCGTGCGCCCGCACCTCGAGGAATGGACGAGGCAGCTCTACCCGTCGGCCCACGTGGGCGATCCGCCGCCGGAGGAGACGATCTTCCTGAACGGCCGCCTGTGCATGACGGACGACGAGGTCCTTCACTTCCTGGCGGCCTCGCCCCAGGAGGCGACCTACATGGCGCAGGGGACGCTGTTCGCGGCCAAGGTGCGCGGCGAGCGGGTGGGGCACGCGTGCCGCCATCTCCGCGAGGGAAATCCCGAGCGCGCGTTCGAGGACGTGCGGTTCCCCGCCGAGGTGCAGGGATTCCTCGCCCGCTCGTGCGCCGATCTGATCCGCTGGAGCCCGAGGCAGATCCTCCAGGATTCGCGCTACCTCTTCGAAGGAGGGGTGGTGCGCGGCACGGTGGACGACGGCGTCCGGCTGCTGAAGCCGGGCGCAATCCATGTCGCCCGGGGAGCCCGCGTGATGGCCGGCTCGGTGATCAACGCGGAGGGAGGGCCCGTGGTCATCCGCGAGAACGCGACCGTGGAGCCACTCGCCTACGTGGAGGGCCCGGCGTCGGTCGGCGAGGGATCGATCGTGCGCGCCATGGCGAGGATCCGGAGCGGAACCTCGATCGGTCCCTTGTGCCGGGTCGGCGGCGAGATCGCCGAGACCGTGTTCCAGGGTTACGCGAACAAGCAGCACGACGGCTTCCTGGGGCACTCGTTCGTCGGCGAGTGGGTGAATCTCGGCGCCAACACGAACACGAGCGACTTGAAAAACACCTACACGAACGTGCGGACGTACCGCACGGCGCGCGAATACCTGGACCGGGAAGGGCAGGATTCGGGGCAGCTCCTCTTGGGCGTTCAGGTGGGTGATTTCACCAAGACGGGGATCACCACGTCGTTCGCGACCGGAGCGACCGTGGGAGTCGGCTGCAATCTGTTCGGGACGGAGGTCATGCCGGCGTACGTGCCCTCGTTCGTCTGGGGCGCTCCCGGATCGTTCGTCGAGCATCGGATCGATCCGATGATCGAGACCGCGCTCCGCGCGATGGAGCGCCGGCAGGTGGATCTCGCGACGGAGCTGGATTCGCTGCTCCGCCGGGCGCACGAGGAGACGCGCGGCGACCGGACGGCGTTCCTCGAGGCCATGGCGGGATCCAGGTCCCGCCGCGGTGCGCCCGCGTGAGGTGGGATCGGGGAGGGGCGCGGACGTTCATGATCGGGGGATCGGCCACCCCCGCCGTCAAGGGACTGCTCATCGCGAACGTCTCGGTCTTCCTGTTCCAGGCGCTCGCGGGCACGTTCGCCCAGGTCCGGTTGGACCGCCTGTTCGGCCTGGTGCCCTACGAGGTGGTTCACCACCTCTTTCTCTGGCAGCTCGCCACGTACATGTTCCTGCACGGCGGGCTCCTCCACATCGCGTTCAACCTGCTCGCCCTCTGGATGTTCGGGAGCGAGCTGGAGTCGCTGTGGGGAACGCGGCGCTTCATGCGCTTCTACTTCATCACCGGGATCGGAGCCGCGATCATATCGACGCTCGTCACGCCGTCGAGCCCGATCCCGATCATCGGGGCGTCGGGCGCGATCTACGGGCTCCTCGCCGCCTACGGGCTCCTCTTTCCGGATCGCGTGATCCTTCTCTACTTCGTGCTTCCGATCCGCGCCAAGTACCTGGTCCTCATCCTCGGGCTCGTCACGTTCTGGTCGAGCGTCTCCGCCGTGGGCGGCGGCGTCGCGCACGTGGCGCACCTCGGCGGGATGGTGTTCGGCTGGCTCTATCTGCGCGGGCCCCGGTGGCCGCGGTTCGGGTCGGGGCTACGCGACGCGTATGGAAGGTGGAGGCGCGACCGGCTGAGGAAGCGGTTCCAGGTCTACTACCAGAAAACACGCGGAGAGAACGACCGTCCGGAGGACAAGAAGCGGTAAGGGCTCAGGCGCCCCGGATCGTCCCGAGGCGGCGTGCTGATCCCGCGCGGACCTTCAGGCGCCTCCGGTCATGAGCGACGACATCACTTCATCCAGAACCTTCTTCGGCGGGCGGACCCGCTCGAGCGGAAGCGTCGCTAGGGGCTCGTCCACGAGGTGGAGGTCCGCGTCCAGGGAGTCCTTGTCGGGGTCGAGGTACAGGATCCCGGTCACGAACTTGTCCTCCTGCCGGCCGCGATGGATCACCTCCAGGGCCCGGAGCGCGTCGCCCGGGTCGTAATCCTCCTCGAGCTTCCTCAGCGTGATGCGCGACCCGTCGTGGAGGGTCACTTCCCGGGTCTCCCCCGGCGGATAATCCACCTCGATATTCTCGTAGTGCGGAACGAACGTGATGTCATGGAGCGGCGCGTCGTGCTCCTTCACGTTCAGGTAGCTCTTCGTGGAGCCCTCGTGATTGTTGAACGTGACGCAGGGACTGATCACGTCGATCACCGCCGTTCCGCGATGGGAGAACGCCGCCCTGAGAATCGGGCGGAGCTGCTTCGGGTCGCCCGAGAACGACCGCGCCACGAACCCGCAGCCCAGCTCGATCGCCAGAGCGCAGACGTCGATCGGCATCAGCTCGTTCACGCGGCCCGATTTCGCCTTGCTCCCCACGTCGGCCGTCGCCGAGAACTGCCCCTTCGTGAGCCCGTACACCCCGTTGTTCTCGACGATGTGAACCAGGGGAACGTTCCGGCGCACGAGGTGGAGGAACTGGCCCAGGCCGATCGACGCCGTGTCTCCGTCCCCCGACACCCCCAGCATCGTGAGCCCGTGGTTGGCCACGAAGACTCCCGTCGCGATGGACGGCATGCGTCCGTGCACGGCGTTGAACCCGTGGGAGCGGCCGAGGAAATAGGCCGGGGTCTTGCTCGAGCAGCCGATGCCGGAGAGTTTCGCCACGCGGTGCGGCGCGATCCCGGCCTCGAACGCCGCCTGGATGATGCTTCCCGTGATCGCGTCGTGCCCGCAGCCGGGGCAGAGCGTGGATTTCGCCCCCTTGTATTCGTTCAGCGTGAGGCCGATGCGGTTCTTGTCGCCGTTCGATTCGACCGTGCTCACCGTGCCAGCACTCCTTCCCGCTCCCGGTTCTTGATCTGATCGACAATCGTCTGCGCGTCGATCGGGAGTCCATCGTAGTGGAGGACCGATCGCAGCTTCGTGGCCAGCGCGGGGTATTCCATCTTGAGAAGCGCCGCCATCTGGCCGTCGCGGTTTTGCTCGACGACGTACACGCGATCGTGCGATTCGAGAAACGCGCGCACTTCCTTGCTGAATGGAATCGCCTTCAGAAGAAGATAGCTCGTCTCGAGCCCCTGGGGAGTCAGGAGATCCCGCGCCTCGAGGACCGCCCAGTGGCTCGTGCCGAACGCGAGGATCCCGATCTCGGCGCCGCGCGCCCGCTCGACGACCGGCGGCGGCACCAACGTCCGCGCGGTCTCGTATTTCTTCGCGAGGCGGTCCATGACGCGGGCGTACGTCTCGGCGTTCTCCGTGTACTTCGCCCGCTCGTCGTGCCCCGAGCCGCGCGTGAAACAGCCCGCGAGCGGGTGATCGGTCCCCGGAAGCGTCCGGTAGGGGATTCCGTCGCCGTCCACGTCCCGGTACCGCTCGAACTTGCCGATTCGCGTCAGGTCGGCGGCCGTCAACACCTTCCCGCGATCCCAGGGTTTTTCCGGGTACCGGAAGGGATCCGACATCCAGACGTTCATCCCGAGATCGAGGTCGGAGAGCACGAAGACGGGCGCCTGGAGCCGCTCGGCGAGGTCGAAGGATTCCATGCCGTATTCGTAGCAGTCCTCCACCGTCGCGGGTAAGAGGATCACATGCTTCGTGTCGCCGTGGGAAAGAAACGCGACGGAGAGGAGATCCGCCTGCGACGTGCGCGTCGGGAGCCCGGTGCTCGGCCCCACGCGCTGGATGTCCCAGATCACGGCGGGGATCTCCGCGTAGTACGAGTACCCCGTGAACTCGGTCATGAGCGAAAGCCCGGGTCCCGACGTCGTCGTCATCGCGCGCGCCCCGCACCATGAAGCGCCGAGCACCATCCCGATCGCGGCGATCTCGTCCTCCGCCTGGATGATCCCGAACGTGGCGCGGCCGGTCTTGGGATCGCGCCGGTAGCGCTCGAGGTAGCCCTGCAGGGCTTCCGCGAGGCTCGACGAGGGGGTGATCGGATACCACGAGAGAAACGTGATCCCGCCGAACATCGCGCCCAACGCCGCCGCGTCGTTCCCTTCGATGAGGATTTTCCCGGCCGTCCTGTCCCTCCGTTCCACCCGGAACGGGGAGGAGCCCAGATTCCGCGCCGCGTATTCCATGCCGGCCCGAACGG
Source organism: Candidatus Latescibacterota bacterium (assembly GCA_016207265.1). GTDB lineage: Bacteria > Eisenbacteria > RBG-16-71-46 > SZUA-252 > SZUA-252 > WS-7. The sequence continues at coordinate 6,269 of JACQPZ010000141.1, forward strand.
CGGCGAGATTCGTTTCGAGCGCCTTCGGCTTCCGACCGAGCTGCGCTTGGAGCGCACGCTCGACCTCGTCCGGATCGATGCCGACGATGCTGGCCACGACTCCCACGTACACCATGTTCACGACCAGCTTGCGGAACTTGGCGTCGGGCACCAGCGGCTCGACCAGCTTCTGGAACGGGATCTTGTAGACGGTCCGATCTGACGGGATCGCCGGCGTCGGAAGGCCCTCGTTCAGGACGATGACCGACCCCGGTCCCATGGCCTGAATGTCCTCGACCGAGGTTTCGGGGTTCATGGCGACGAGCACGTCGTTGGCGCGACGGCGCGCGAGATAGCCGCGGTCGCTCACGCGAATCGTGAACCACGTGGGAAGGCCGGCGATGTTCGACGGGAACAGATTCTTGCCCGAAACGGGGACGCCCATCTGGAAGATGGCGCGCATCAGCGTCGTGTTAGCGGTCTGGCTTCCGGAGCCGTTGACGGTCGCTACGTGGATGCTGAAATCGTTGATCGTTCCGCTCAATGTCGAATCCTCATGCTGTGATTGACGATGGAGACTCGGCCCCGCGCGGGGCCGAGCGCTTCATTCTCTCTCCCCGGCGGGACGAGGGTCAAGGTCCTTTCCCCCATCCTGCGCAACGGAAGCCCTGCGCAACGGAAGCCCTGCGCAACGGAAGCACTTGACCCGAGGTGATTCGCATCTCGATAATCGAGGGCTATGGGCACGCGAACCGTTCCCGCTCCCTATCTCGATCTCGCGGATGACGCGCTCGCCGACCGCATCCGGGCGGCGAAAGAGGCGCTGGGGAGCCGCGTCGTGGTGCTGGGCCACCACTACCAGCGCGACGACGTGATCGAGCACGCCGACGTGACCGGCGACTCCTACAAGC
>JACQPZ010000010.1 GCA_016207265.1 Candidatus Latescibacterota bacterium
CCTGAACACCCGTTCAATCTCACCCCACGTCGGGTTGTTGGCTGCGGCTCGACAGGCGATAGTAGGGCGCGAGAGCGTGCCCGGTCGCGTAGCATAGCCAGCGCCAGCGAGCATCCGTCCGAGGGTAACTTGTCTCTCGCCCACATGAATTCCTCTGTTAGAAGGCGTCGCCCGATCACTCGCCGCCCCGTCGGCGCGAGCTTTCTAGGCTCAGCCCAGCCAAAGCGCTCGCCCCACCCATACGCGCGGCCGCGGCACCAGCTCGCGCCGCGGGCTCCAACGCCACCACGGAGCAAGCACCTCGCCTCATCGTCCCGTTCGCACCGTGCCCCAGCACAACCGCGGGTCCAAGCGATGGCCCCCGATCGCGCACGTTCCACATAGTCCTTCTCCCTTGCCTATGTCCTTCTAACAAGAATTAGACTGAACCCGTATCAGGATACACTGACCAGTCTATCCGGAACCCGTCTGCTCGAGTGAAAGTCCAGAGGGCGACGACGACCTTGCTGCCTAGCGGTGTCCAGGAAAGAGGTGGTTGCGGGACACGGCCCGCGCACACCTAGGTCGTAGCACGCGAACTGCCCTCCGTCGCGACGAGCTGAGCCCTTTCCGGCCGCTCGCTCCGCTCACGAAACTCCCAGGATCAGATGCTTCGTCCGTGCCTGTCCCCCGCTCGGCCACATCAGCACATCCCGATCACTTCGGCTTCCTCCGCTGCGCGAGGATCGGCGTGAAATCCCGGTACTCGGTCGTGCACGGTGGGCCGGGCGAGTGGAGGTAACGCCCACCCCCGGCGGCATCCAGCGCAAGGATGCTGCTCGAGACGGTAGGGAAGATGTCGCGATGGAGGCAAACGGCCGGAGCGCCGCCTTCTTCGCCGTGGACCCGGAGCAGCTTCTTCAGTAGCTCCACAGCCTCGTCCACGCTCCGCGGCATGACTCCCGTGAGGCGATCCATCAGCCACTTGGTCCGCGGCTCAGTCGGGTCGTCGAGGTCCTGATGCGTGATGACGTGCCATCCGCGGGCGATGGGCGTCGTGGAGGGCTCGCCGGAGCAGCTGACCGCCGCGCCGCCGGCCCCGGGCGCCGTCCTCGCCGCCGCGCCTCCAGTGCTGCTGCCGGGCCCGCGCGATCCGCCGCCGCCAGCCCCGCGTGCCGCGCCTCCCCCGGCGCCGCCACCCGCGCCCGCATGCAGTGCCCACGCCTCGCCGTTCACGCCGACCCCAACCAAGGTGCAGTGCGCGTAGGAATCCCGCCGAACCAGCGCGAGCGCGCGATCCAAAAACGACGGGCCCTTCTCGCCCGCGCACGCGACGTCCAGGCACAGCAGCCCGCGCGACCGCAACGTCGTTACGTCCCGCTCGTCGCCGGGGACGGGTCTCCGATTCATCAACGCCGTCACGAACCGTGCCTCACGCACCGCGAGCCACGTCCCGCCCGAGACCAGGTCGCGCCCTCCGACGACCCAGGGCCGTTCGTTCAACATCGAAGGATCACTCGACGGCCGGTCGGGGGATTCGTCCCGGTTCGCGCCCAAAAGCAGCGATCCCGGGCCCAGGATGCCGAGGCCCAGGATCAACGTGCACACGCGGCTATTCCAGGAAGCGGGAGTTGCGACCGAACGGCACGTCGCCCGCCGGGCCGAACAACGCGGGAGGGCCGCCCCGAACTAGGCCCGCTCCTCGATCGGAACGTACGGCTCATTGTGCGTGCCGGTGTAGATCTGAGAGGGGCGATAGATCCGGTTGTCCACGAGCTGCTCGAGCCAGTGCGCGAGCCAGCCGCTCACGCGCGCGATCGCAAAAACCGGCGTGAACAGCGACGCCGGCATTCCCATCGCTTCGTAGACGACGCCCGAGTAGAAATCGACGTTGGGATAGATCTTCTTCGCTGCGAGATGCTCGGCGACCACCTTCTCCACTTCCTGCGCCACGGCGAGGAGCGGGTTTCCTCCGCGCTTCGCGATCATCTGCGCGGCGAGCTTCTGAAGCACGAGCGCGCGCGGATCCTTCACGCGGTAGATCCGATGCCCGATCCCCATGATCTTCTGCTTGCGGTGGATCAGGTCCTCGATGTAGGGCCTCACCTTTTCCACTTCGGCGATCTGCTGGAGCATGTGGATCACCTGCTCGTTCGCCCCGCCATGCAGCGGGCCGGTCAGCGCGCCGATGGCGGAGGAGACGACCGTGTAGGGATCCGCGAGCGTCGATGCCGTCACGCGGCCCGCGAAGGTGGAGGCGTTCATCGAGTGCTCGGCGTGGAGGATGAAGCAGATGTCCATCACGCGCGCGACATCGGCATCGGGCACCTCGCCCGAGAGCATGTAGAGGAAATTCTCGGCGTGGGTCAGGTCTTCCCGCGGCGGGATGTAGTCCTTCCCGTGGCTCAAGCGGTGGTACGCGGCCACGAGCGTGGGCGCCTTCGCGATGATCCGGACCGTGGAGTTGTACCGGTCGGTCGCGTTCATGGGGTCGCGGTCCGGGTAGAACATGCCGAGCGCCGCGATCGCGGCCTGGAGCGCCTCCATCGGGTGCCCCGTGTCAGGGAGGCACTTCAGGAGATCGATCAGGCGGAAGCGGACGTCCCGATGCGTAGCGAGGTCACGCGAGAACTTCTCCAGCTCCGCCCGCTTGGGCAGCTTCCCCCAGAGGAGCATGTACGAGGTTTCCTCGAACGTGCTCTTCTCGGCCAGCTCCTCGATCGGGAAGCCGCGGTACTCGAGGATCCCCTGGTCCCCGTCGATGAAGCAGACGCTCGATCGGGCGGCCGGCACCCCGTCGAGCCCCGGGATGAACGGGGCGCTCGAGTGTCCTTCTGCGGTGCCGGCGATAGGGGGGGCGGTCCGCTCCGTCATGCGTGTCCTCCGATGCGTGGTGGTACGGGTCGGGCTGGCACGAGCCGCGGTGGCGCTCCCAGCGCGTTCTCGAGCCGCGGCTCCGCGGTGCAATGGTCCTTCGGCCCATTCTGACCGTTTGGATGCGGTGATGCAAGGCATGGACGCGCCCAACCGCTGCGGGCCGGCGATCCGAGCCGCGGGCTCACGGTCTGAGCCTCGGGCTGGCCGAAGAAGCCGCCGCTCGGGCGCCGGTCAACGCTGACCTCGCCTCGAAGCTCAGGATCAACAAGAGCGCGATACAGCCGCCGTAGTCCCCCCAACGCTCGATCGTCTCGAACACGTCCACGGGGTGTCCGGCGA
>JACQPZ010000149.1 GCA_016207265.1 Candidatus Latescibacterota bacterium
CGGCTCACGAACGATTTCTACACGGACCTCGACCCGACCTGGTCGCCCGACGGGCGGGAGATCGCGTTCGCGTCCGACCGCACGCGATACGGCGCGGAGGGTCGGCAGAACCTCTTCCTGATCGACACGGAGACGCTCGCGATCCGTTACCTGACGTGCGGCCCGTGGGTGGACCAGACGCCCAGCTGGTCGCCGGACGGAAGCAGGATCGCGTTCGCCTCGGACCGGAGCGGCTCGTTCGACGTCTACACGGTTTCCCCGACCGGAGACGGAGGGAGGCTCCGCCGGCTCCTCGGCGCCGCCATGGATCCCGCGTGGCTCCCGGACGGGAAGAGCATCCTCTTCACGGGATATCACCGCGGCGGATTCGGTATCTACCAGATGCCGGCGCCCGAACAGGTCGTGGACTCCTTCGCGCTCGCGCTCGACGGCGTCCCGGCCCAATGGCGGTGGGAGGACGTGCTCGCGCGCTCGACGGTCGCCCCCTCGCCGTACGAGCCGCGCTACGGGCTCGACCTCGTGCAGGGCGGCGTGGCGGTCGATCCGGGCGAGAACCAGGCGGAGGGGCTCCAGGGGGCGGTGAGCGACCTCCTGGGAAACCGGCTCTTCTACTTCCAGGTCGGGAACACCGCGCAATCGACGTCGGAAATCCTCTCGCGGATGAACGGCGGGCTCTGGTTCATCAATCTGCAGCACCGCTGGAACTACGGGATCGGCGCCTTCCATTCGGCCGGAGACTTCCAGGATGCGATCGGGGCCGATTATTTCGAGCGCCGGGCCGGAGCGTCCCTCATCGCGAGCTATCCGTTCTCCCGCTTCAGCCGGATCGAGGGCACGGCGCAGGCCTACTACGACGAGAAGATCCGCGACTTCGGAACGACGCGCCGGGGGTTCCTCACGACCCACTCGCTCTCTCTGATCCGGGACAATTCCCTCTGGTTCGCGACGGGGCCCCGCGACGGGGGGCGCTACAACCTGACCGGCGCGCTTACAACGAATTGGAACAACGGCCATACGGAGAATGTGACCCTGAGCGCCGACCTGAGGCGTTATCTCAGAGTAAGCCAGTGGACCTCCCTCGCGTTGCGGCTTCAGACGCGGCTGAGCGCCGGGGCGGATCCTCAGCGGTTCGCGATGGGCGGGTCGCATTCGCTTCGCGGCTACGGCCGGAGGAGCATCTACGGAACGCGGGTTTATCTCGCGAACGCGGAGTACCGGTTCCCCCTGTTCGACCGCCTGGTGCTCGGCGTGCCGTTCCAGTCGCTCGAGCTTCCGGGGATCGAGGGGGCGGTCTTCGCCGACGCGGGGAACGCCTGGGAGAAGTTCGAGAAGGTACCGCGGCCCCTCGGAAGTCTGGGTATCGGGCTCCGGATGAGCCTGGGCGGATACTTCGTGTTGCGCTACGATCTGGCGCGGCGAACGGACTTCAAGGAGATCAAGCCGGGCTGGGAGCGGGAATTCTACGTGGGTTTCGATTACTAGGGTAAGGCGCGCGTCGGCGCCGACGGCGCTTGCGGCGCTGCTCGGATTCGCGTCGCTCCACGCGTTCGGGACGCGCGCGGAGGCGGGCTCCTATCTGCAGCGCGATCAGGCGGCGCCCGACTCCGCTTCGGGAGCGCTCGTCGTCGAGACCTCGCCGCCGGGATTGCTGATCCTGATCGATGGGATCGCGGCGGGCCGCTCGCCGCTGGGGCCGCTCTGGCTCCCGGCGAAAGCCGTCCGGGTCCGTGCGCTGCGGGACGACCCGCGCCGGTTCGAGTCCTCCCGGGACGAGGTCGAGGCGACGCTTCAGCCGGGCTCGACGGCCCGACTGTTCCTGGACTTGAGGCCCGGCGTCGTAATCCGCACGGCTCCCGAGCCGGCCCGGATCCACCGTGCCGGGACCCCGGGAGCCGACTCGCTCCTCGGTGAATCGCCGCTCACGCTCCGGCCCGCGTTCCTCGAGCGGAACCGGTTCCGGATCGGATGCCCGGACCACGCAGACACCCTCGTTTCGGGCGAGTCGTTGGCGGCTCTCGCCCAGGAGTCGGGGACGGCGCGGATCGAGCTCCGGCGCGTCTCCCGAACGCTCCCCCTCGAGTCTCCCCGACCTCCGATCCACCGGAGGCGCTGGCTCCAGTGGACCCTCGTCGGGGTCGGAGCCGGCTTGACCGGCGCCGCCGCAATTCTGAAGCGGGAAGGGAATCGTTGGTACGACCGGTACCTCCAATCATCGGATCGCCTCGTGCTCGACGAATACTTTGATCGCGCGGTGCGCTACGATCGGCTCTCCCTCGCATCACTCGGAGCGGGACAGGTGCTGTTCACGGGGGGGCTCTTCCTCCTCGTGAGCGGCTCGTCACGGTGACATCCGGCATCCGCGCCGCTCTCGTCGCGGTGCTCCTCGTGGCCGGCTGCACGACGCGGGAACGGTCGAACCCCCTCGATCCGCGAAACTCCCGCACCCAGGGGCAGCTCGTCGGGTTCAACGCCATCGCGGCGGACACCGTCGTAGGATTCCGCTGGCCGGCGCTCTCGCTCCAGGGCGTGCAGGGATACCGCGTGCAACGTTGGCGGCCCGGCGGGTCGCCGCAAAGCCTGGGCACCACGGACTACGGCCCCGAATCCAGCGCCGGAGAGGATCGCGGCGTGACGAACGACTCGACGTACGTCTACCGGCTCGTGGCGCATCTTGCGAGCGGCGACAGCGCGCTCAGCCCCCCGGATACCGCGACTCCCGGACCGAGACGCATCATGCTCCTCGAGGCGGGACTGCCGGCGCTCTCGCGGTTGAGCCCCGACGCGCGCGACGTGCTCTTCGAGCGGGCGGCCAACGAGGCCTACGTGGACGTGGAGATCGACACGAAGCACGAGGTGCTCTGGGTCGCGGACGAGGGCGCCGGCATCGTAACGCGGAAGTCCTTCGAGGGGGCGACCGTGGGAGCGGCGCTCTCCGTGGCCGCGCCGGTGGACCTTTCCGTGTCGAATCTGCGGGGGATCGGCTGGGTCGCGTCGGCCGGCGAGCAGCGCGTGATCGCCTTCGGGCCCGACCTGGACGACCCCGCGCCTCAGCGGGTGATCGTCGGGGTCGGAAACCCGCGCGTCGTCGAAGCGGGAACGATCGACCTGAGCGTCTGGGTCGGGAGCGAGGAAGGACACGTCTACCGATACCGTGCCCAGGACGTCGTCCTGACCCGCGAATGGGTCCTTCAATCCGGCTCGATCCGCGCGATCGCGCTGGACGAGGCGACCGGGGCCGCGTGGGTCGCGACGCAGTCCGGAGGATTCAACGATCTTTTCTACCTCGACCCGGCGACCGGAGACTCCGTGAAGGTCCGGGCCGGACTCCTGAACGTGGCGGATCTCGCGGTGGACCCGGCGACCGGAGACCTCTGGATCAGCGAGCGCGGCGCGCCGGGACTTGCCGGTGGACGGTTGAGCCTGATTACGAGATTCGGCATCGAGCGGATGGCCATGACGGGGATCGAGCCCTACGGCATCGATCTCGACCCGCAGGACGGGACGTGCTGGGTCACCGATCTCGAATCGGATCGGTTGCTCCACGTCGATCGGAACGGATCCGTCCTGCGTTCCTCTCCCACCCTCCAGACCCCCTACGCCGTTCGCGTCCGGATTCCCTGATCCGGCCTCGTGGAATGCATGGCATGGGAGTTGCGGACTCCTCGCACCGGCGTGGATTGCCGGCTGCTCTCCTGCTTCGTGATCGTCCGGCGATCTGCGCGGATGGAAAGCAGATACGAATGCAGGGGAGGGTGACCTCGACCGTGGCGGGAAAGTATCCATCGGCCCGCCGCGCGGTCGAGATCGATGCGCGGCATTGCAGTGTGCAATCGTCGGGGAGGATGGATCGGATGGCACGCACCCGCCAGGCAAAGCTCGCCACG
>JACQPZ010000146.1 GCA_016207265.1 Candidatus Latescibacterota bacterium
ATCCGACAGAACTCGGCTTATGGGGCACTCCGGCATCGCCCCCATCCCATCGCTCACGATCGGCCCCTACCGCGTCCATTTCCTTTCGGGCGGGCGGTTCCGCTTGGACGGCGGCGCCATGTTCGGCGTCGTGCCCAAGGTTCTCTGGAACCGCGTGGCTCCCGCCGACGAGCGCAATCGCATCCGCATGGGGATGAACTGCCTCCTCATCGAGCGCGAGGACGAGCGCGTGCTCGTCGATACCGGCATCGGCACGAAGGACGACCCCAAGTTCCAGGACATCTTCGCGGTCGAGCGGCCAGGCGCGCTCCTCGAGGGTCTCGCGGTGCTCGGCTTGGCGCCCGAGGACATCACCACCGTCGCGTGCACCCACCTCCACTTCGACCATTGCGGCGGCGGCACGACACGGGGCGAGGACGGCGTCGTCCGGCCCACGTTCCCCAAGGCGCGCTACCTCGTGCGGCGGCAGGAGTGGGAGGACGCGCACAACGCGAACGAGCGGAATCGCGCGTCCTACATCGCGGCGAATTACGACCCACTCGAGACGGCCGGGCAGATCAAATTCCACGACGGCGACTACGAGGTGCTACCCGGCGTGTGGATGAAAAACCTCCCGGGACACACGCGCGGGCACCAGGGCGCCTTCTTCGACATCCCGGGCGAACGCGCGCTCTACACCGTGGACCTCGTTCCCACGGTGGCACACCTTTCACTCCCGTACATCATGGGGTACGACCTCTACCCGATGACCACGCTGGAGACGAAGCGCGCGACGCTGCGCGAGGCGACGCGGGAGGGGTGGCTGCTGCTTCTGGAGCACGATCCGGATCATCTCGCGGTGCGCGTTTCGGGCACGGAACAGGCGGTGCGGTTCGAGAAAGTGGCTTGACAGTCGAGCCCCCAAGTTTCTATCCTGCCGCGATTAGCACCTTTTTTCACGAAGTCCCATTCGATTCGACGCGCGACGCCCGGAGCCGCCATAAGTGCCCCGGGGGAGCCTAGATGAGCCCGATCGACCCCAACTCGACAGCCGCGTTCGTGCCCGTCCTCATCATGGTGATCGTGGCGATGGGCTTTGCCGTCTTCACCCTGGCGGCGTCGCATTTCCTGGGCAAGCGCGTGAACGACCCGGCCAAGCTCGCCCCCTACGAGTGCGGGGTCACGCCGGTCGGCACGGCCCGCGAGCGCTTCCACACGCGCTTCTACCTCGTGGCCATGCTCTTCATCGTCTTCGACATCGAGACGGTCTTCCTCTACCCCTGGGCGATCGTCTTCAAGCAGCTCCGCATCTTCGGCCTGATCGAGATGGCCGTGTTCGTCGGAATCCTGCTCGTCGGTTTCGTCTATGTCTGGGGGAAGGGCGCGCTCGAGTGGGATTGACGCCGGACCCCGCCGATCTCACGCCCCCGACCCAGGCCGATTCCCACGTGATCGGGAAGCTCAAGGCCCGGTTCCCCGAGGGCTATCGAAGCGATCATTGCTTCCGCGGGCAGCTCTCGGTGTGGGTCGAACGAGGCGTCTTCGCGGACGCCCTTCGCTTCCTCCGGAACGAGCCCGACCTCCTCTATGAGTACCTCACCGACGTCACCGCGGTGGATCGCTTGAATGAGCGGGCGGCCGGCGAGCCGAGGTTCGAGGTCGTCGCGATCCTTTACTCCCCGGCGTTCAACCGTCGGATCCTCGTCAAGACCTGGGTGGGCGAGGGAGAGAGCGTTCCGTCCGCCACGGCGGTCTGGCCCGGCGCCAACTTCATGGAGCGCGAGGTCTACGACATGTTCGGGATCCGCTTCGAGGGACACCCGAATCTGGAGCGGATCCTCACGCCCGACGGATGGCTGGGCCATCCGCTGCGAAAGGATTTCCCCGTGCAGTCGGACCAGTTCCCGAACGTGGAGAGCTGATTCGATGCTTTCGCCCGACGCACGCCGGAAGATCGAGTCGCTCAAGTCCGAGTACGAGACCCACCAGTCCGCGCTGATCCCGGCGCTTCACCTGGCGCAGGAAGATCAGGGCTGGCTGAGCGAGGAGACGCAGCGCGAAGTCGCCGCGATCCTCGGGATCACGCCGCAATCCGTCCGCCAGGTCGTGACGTTCTACACGATGTTCCACCAGAAGCCGGTCGGACGGCATCTGATCCAGGTGTGCCGCAACCTCTCCTGCTCGCTCCTCGGAGGGCATCGGCTCCAGAGGCAGATCGAGGAGCGGCTCGGAATCGGTGAGGGGGAGACGACGAAGGACGGCCGATTCACGCTCGTCTCCGTGGAGTGCCTGGGCTCGTGCGGCACGGCGCCGGTCCTCATGGTGAACGACCGCTACCACGAAAACGTCACGCCGCAAGAAGTGGACCACCTCCTCGAAGAGCTGAAATAGCCCCGTGGACCTCGGGTTTCTGATCGAGTCGGTCGCGAAGGTCCTGATCGTTCTCGGCTTCGTGCTGATCGGCGTTCCGCTGATCGTCTGGATGGAGCGGAAGGTGATCGGCCACATGCAGGATCGGATCGGCCCGAAGCGCGTGGGCCCGTTCGGCCTCCTGCAAACGATCGCCGACGGGATGAAGCTTTTCTTCAAGGAAGACATCATTCCGGCGCAGGCGGACAAGGTCGTCTACTTCATCGCGCCCGCGCTCTCGGTGGTCACGGCGTTCGTAGCCCTGACCGTGGTCCCCTTCGGCGACACGGTCACCGTGTTCGGGCGGGTCGTTCCGCTTCACGTCACCGACCTGAACATCGCGATCCTCTGGGTTTTGGGCACGACCTCGATGGGCGTGTACGGGATCGTCCTCGGAGGATGGGCGTCGAACAGCAAGTATCCGCTCCTCGGCGGCCTCCGCTCCTCGGCCCAAATGATCTCCTACGAGCTGGCCCAGGGGATCTCGCTCGTGAGCGTGATCCTCATGACGGGGACGCTCAGCCTGGCGGAGATCGTCCGGCAGCAGGACCGGATCTGGTTCATCGTTCCGCAGTTTTTCGCGTTCGGGATCTACCTTCTGTGCGGGATCGCCGAGACGAACCGGGCGCCCTTCGATCTTCCGGAGGCGGAGACCGAGCTGGTGGCCGGGTTTCACACCGAGTTCTCGAGCATGAAGTTCGCGCTCTACTTTCTCGCCGAGTACGCGAACATGATAGTCGTCTCGGCGATCGCGATTTCGGTGTTCTTCGGCGGATGGCGCGGGCCGTTCCTCCCGCCGGTGGTCTGGTTCCTGATCAAGCTCACGCTGTTTCTCTTCTTCTACGTCTGGCTCCGAGCCACGTTTCCGCGGCTTCGCTACGACCAGCTCATGTCGTTCGGCTGGAAGGTGCTCCTGCCCGCGTCGCTTCTCAACATGTCGGTGACCGCCGTGATCGTGGCGCTCCGGGGATAGGACCGGTATGACCGAGATAATCC
>JACQPZ010000159.1 GCA_016207265.1 Candidatus Latescibacterota bacterium
AGGATCGCGATCGAATTCGTGAACCGGTTCAGCACGAAGAGCTGGTTCCGGGAGGCGTCGAGCGCGAGCCCCGTGGGACCGCGCGGCTCGTCCAGCGCAATCGCCGGAGGCGAAGGCGCTCCGTTCGTCGCGATCCGGTTCGTCACGGTCCCGGCGAGGTCGAGCACCCCGACCCGGCTCGAGCCCATGGCGGCGACGTAGACTTTTCCGGCGGCCGAGCTGACCGCGACGTCCACCGGCTCGGCGAGGCTCAGGTCGCGCTCCGACTGAGGTCCCGGGCTCACGGCGTAGTCGATGTGGCTGTTCAGATGCATGGCCGTGACGGCGCCCGCCCCTCCGGAGGCGATCAGCGTGACCCGGTTCTGCGCGAACCGGCCCACGACATTGGGGATGAAGCGGGTCTTGTTGAACGCCTCGGTATTCGTGACATAGAGCATCCCGGTGGCCGGATCCACCGCGATATTGAACAGGTTCGTCCCCACGTCGGAGACCTGCCTCGTGACCGAGCCGGTGCTCGCGCTGATCACGGCCACGTCCCCGTCGGGAAGCGAGAAGCCCGCGGGCCGGGCGGCGTCCCAGATCTTCGGGGTCGGGAGGCCGTCGTCCACCCAGTGCGTGCCGTCCCACTGGACGATGACCCCCACCGCCGGAGCGGCCGGGAGCGCCGGGTCCATGGGCGGGTTCGGGGGGGACGGCCCGCCGAGCGACGTCACGACCTTCGCCGGGATGATCGTGGTCCGGTTCCCCGCGTCGAGCGCGCAGCAGTAGATCTCGGTCCCCCCGGCGTCCACGGCGAGCGCCCGAGGATGGCGGGCGAAGATGGCGGTGGGCGCGAACGCCGGCGCCAGCGTGGCGGCGTCGTACGATTTCACGACGTCCTCCCCGCTCACGCATACGAACGCCTTCTCCGGCGTCCCCGCGAACGCGACGTCGGTGGGCTCGTCCCCCACCCGCAACGTCGCGACGACGCTCAGCGTATTCAGGTTCACGACGCTCACGTCGTCCGAGACGTGATTCACGACCCAGGCCGTGCTGTCGTTCTGCGCGCGGACGGAGACCGGCTCGAGCCCCACCGCCACCTCCCCCACCGTCACCAGCGACCCCGCGCCGATCGTCAGGACCTCGAGCCTCGCGTCGGGCGTATTGAGCGCGAGGAGCCTCGTTCCGTCGGGCGTGATCGCGAGGGGATGGACCTGGAGCCCTTCGAAGTTCTTGTAGTCCGGGCTGACGGCGGTCGAGGATCGCAGGGTCGGCGGTCGGATCAGGAGCGGGATCGCGGCGAGCAGGGGTACGGCGAGAATCGCAAGCTTCACGGCCGCACGGCGCGGGAAACGCGCGTGGGACTTCGCTCCGAGCACGGGGACCCCTCCGATCGCCTTGCGCCGCGACGTCGTGCAGAGCCGGCGCGCAGCCTCAACACTTTATTATACCACGGCTTGTCCTTGATTGCAAGCGGCCGCCGGACGCTCCAGCGCCCCCGGGTCGTCGTGCCGCCTTTGGAATGCCGCGTAGGCTTCCTCGAGGGTCGTCCTCATCCGGGACCGGTACACGTCCCTGCCGAACGCGACCGCGCGGCGGCGCAGCATCTCGGGATCGAATCGGCGGCGCCCGAGCCCGGCGATCGCGGCTTCCAGCCCGGCCTCCGTCGGCTCCCGGAACAGCACGCCGTGCTCGGGCGTCACGGCGTCGAGCGCTCCCCCTTTCTCCAGCGCGACGACCGGACGGCCGCAGGCGAGCGCCTCGAGGGGCGCGATTCCAAAATCCTCTTCGTGCGCCTGGACGAGCGCGCGGCAGCCCCGGTACGCCTCGCGAAGGGCTTCCCGCGAGAGCCAGCTCTCGAACCGAACGGTGGGGCCGGCGATCGAGCGGAGGCGCCCGAGGTCGGGTCCCGATCCGACGATGCGGAGGGGGAGCTTGAGCCGGTTCGCGACCCGAATCGTGAGATCCACTCCCTTGTAGGGCACGAGGGCCGACACGGCGAGGAGCGGGGCGTCCGCGGCCGGCTCGCGCCCGTCCCCCGGCGTGTAGAACTCCGTGTCCACCGGGGGGTGCACGACGAGCGCGGGCCGGCGGTAGTGCTTCCAGATCCGGTCCCGCACGTGGCGGGAGTTCGCCACGTAGAGATCCACGCGGTCCGCGCTGATGCGATCCCACATGCGGAACCGGTGCGCGATCCCCGGGGCCAGAAGCCGCGCGAGCGGGCCCGTCCTCCCCGGAGCGAAGTATTCGCCGTACAGATCCCAGAAGTACCGTACGGGCGTGTGGCAGTAGCAGACATGAAGCGTGTCGGAGCGCGTGACCGCACCCTTCGCGGCGCAATGGCTGCTCGAGACGACGAGGTCGTAGGCGCTCAGGTCGAACGATTCGATCGCCTGCGGATACAGGGGCACGAGCCAGCGATAGCGGCTTCTCCCGAACGGAAGCCGGGCGAGCCAGGATTCGCGGATCGTATGCGATTCGATCGCGCCGGCCACGCTCCCTTTCCGATGCACGAGGGTGAACACGTCGGCCCGAGGGAATATCTCGCAGAGCACCTCGAGGCACCGCTCGCCCCCCCGCATGCCGGTCAGCCAGTCGTGCACCAGCGCGACCCTCAACGACTCCAAGGACGTCATGCGGGGGACCCTCCGTGGCTCGCTTGTGGATTCCCGACCTCGTGGAGATAATAGCGCGTGGCCGCGCCCCGACGAAAGAACGAGCCCCGCCGAAGATCGTCGCCGATCGGCTGGCTCGTGCTCGGCGCCCTGGCCGCCGCTCCCGCGGTCTTCACGCGATCCACGGTGGAGAGCTTCGAGTTCCCGAAGGCGACGCTCTGGATCACGGTCTCCCTCCTTCTCGCGGCGGCTGCGATCGCGACGGAGGGCACACGGGCCGGGAGCGAGGGACCCGGGCGTTGGCCGGCCGCGATTCCCGCGAGGCTCGTCCGCTGGGCGCGGAGCGATCCGACGGGCGCCTGCGTCGTCCTGTTCGTGATGTCGGCCGGCGCATCGACGGTCACGTCCATGAACCCGATCGTGGGTCTCCACGGGGCGCCCGACAGCTTCGCGGGGCTGCCCACGGCGATCGCCACGGCCTCGGTCTACTTCGCGTCGCGGGCGTTCTCTTCCGATCCCCGATGGCTCCCGCGAATCGCCGGCTCGGCCGCGATCGCGTCGGCCATCGCGGCGGGTTACGCGCTCCTCCAGCTCTCGGGCCTCGATCCCCTCGGCTGGCATCGAACCGCTTCCTTCGGAGGAGCGGTTCGCATCTTCGGCACCCTGGGCCACCCGAACCTCCTCGGAGCGTACCTCGTCGCGGCGCTCCCCCTCGTCGTGTGGCGCGGGCTGCGCGCCGGCTCATGGGCATCCAAAGCCGGGTTTCTTGCCGTATCGGCGGCTTCGCTGGCCGCCATCGTCGCGACGCTCTCCCGAGGAGCCTGGATCGCGGCGGCGGCCTCGCTCGCGGCGTGGCTCCTCCTGAGGCGGCGCGCGGCGGGCGCCGATTCCCGATCCGCGCGGGCCGCGGAGCCAAGGCGGTCCGGCGCGTCGCGTGGCGCGGCGTCCCGCACCTGGCTCGCCGCGGCGATCGGGCTCCTGGCGCTGGGAGCGGCGCTGATCCCGGTCGCGCGGTCGCTCGGACCGAGTCTCCCGCAGCGACTCCGGGAGATCGGGAGCCTCGCCTCCCCCACCACGCGATCCCGCCTCCTGATCTGGCAGGCGGGCGGGCGGATGGCGAAGGATCATCCGCTCTTCGGCGTGGGACTCGACGCGTTCAACTCCGCGTTCCCGAGGTACCGCACGCGCGAGTACTGGCGCGTCGAATGGGGAGGCACGCCGACCAAGGCCCACAATGAGCTCGTGCAGATCGCGGCCACGCAAGGCGGCTTCGGACTCCTCGCAGCGCTCCTCGTGGTCGGCTTCGTGTCGCGCGCGACGTGGAGGGCCACCCGAGCGCGGAGCCCGCTCGACCGGGACGGGGCGGTGTTCTCCGGGGCGGCCCTCGTGGGATTCGCGACGCAGGATCTCGCGAGCTTCACGACCGTCTCGACCGGAACGCTCGCGGCGGCGCTCGCGGGGTGGGTCGCCGCGCGCGATGGCGGGCGCGCGAACGACCCGGCACCCCCTCCGCGGCCGATCGACCCGGCACCGGGAGCTTGGGTCGCGGGCCTCCTCGGCGCGGGGCTTCTGTTCGTGCCCTTCGTGATGTCCCCCTGGCGCGCGGAGCGCGCCGCCCACGACGCGCTGGCCGCGCCCCTCTGGAGCCGCGAGCGGATCGAAGGTCTTCGAACGGCCGAGGCGATCACGCCGTGGAACGCGGGGTATCCGGCGCGCCTCGGGAATTCGCTTCTCGTTCTCGCCCGCAGGGCCGAAGACCCGGAGGAACGCTGGGGGCTCCTCTCGCAGGCCTATTCTGCGTACGAGCGCGCGATCCGTCTCGAGCCGCATCGGGCCTTCGAGCGCTCGTGCATCGGCCGCGCTCTCGCGATGCAATCGGAGCTTCGGCCCGGCCTCGTCACGATGGACCGCGCACGCGAGGCCTTCGAGGAAGCGCGACGCCTCGATCCCACGAACACGCTCGTCCTGTTACAGGAGGAAGACACCTACCTGGGCATGGGAAGGCACGAAGAGGCGCGAGCCTCGGCCCTCCGCATCGCCGCCCTCGATCCCGAGTACGCGAAACCATTCGCGGACCTCGGGCTGATCGCCTCGCGGGCCGGCAGATACGAGGGCGCCGCGGACACGCTCGAGCTCGCGGTCTCGAAGGATTTCCACGGCGATTCCGCCTCGGCGGCGGACGCGTGGAGCAACCTCTCGGGGGCATACGTCAACCTGGGACGCTACGAAGACGCGCTTCACGCCGCGGAACGCGCGCTCGAGGTCCTTCCCGAGCACGCCGCCGCCGTGAAGAACCGCGAGACGGCGCTGCGCGCGCTCGGCCGGCCGGGCTAGGCCTTACGCCGCGCGGGGGCTACGCCGTGGGCGCCACGCTGCGGGCGCTACGCCGCGGGCGCTTGGGACGCGGCTTCGAGGCGGTCGGCCGCGTCACGAAGCCGCCGGACCGTCCGCTCGCGCCCCAGGAGGAGGATGACGTCGAAGATCCCCGGGCTGACTTTCTTCCCGGTGAGGGCGATCCGCGCCGGCATGATGACCTCTCCGGCCTTGACCCCCTCGGAGGTCGCGAGCCCGCGGGTCGCCGCTTCGATCGGATCGTGCTCGAAGGGGCTCGCCGCTTCCAGGGCGGCGGCGAGCTTCCGCAGGCGCGCCGCGGCGAGCGGCTTCGCCCTGAGCTCCGCCCAGGGCCCGGCCTCGGGCTCGACCCGCTCTACGAAGAGATACGTTGCGTACTCGAGGAATTGCTGCGGCCGCTTCATCCGGTCGCCGACGGCCGCGACGGCTCGCTCCAAGAACGATCGGTCGGCGATCGCCGATTCCGGGAGCGCCCCCGCGCGACGCAGATCCTCCGCGACCAGCTCCGTGCGGCGCGCGAGCGGGAGCGCCCGGAAGTACTCCCCGTTCATCCAACCCAGCTTCTCGTAGTTGAAGATCGCGGGGTTCTTCGACACCCGATCCAAGCTGAAGTGCGCCGTGAGCTCCTCCATCGTGAAGATCTCCCGTTCCCCGTCGTAGGCCCAGCCCAGGAGCGCCAGGAAGTTCACCATCGCTTCGGAGAGGATTCCCTCGTCGCGAAACGCCGTCACCGAGACGGCGCCGTGGCGCTTGGAAAGCCGAGTCCCGTCGCCGCCGAGGATCATCGGAAGGTGGGCGAACTGCGGCGGCCTTCCGCCCAGCACCGCGTAGAGCCTCAGCTGGCGCGGGGTGTTCGAGATGTGGTCGTCGCCGCGCAGGACGTGCGATATCTCCATCGCGGCGTCGTCCACCACCGCCGCGAAATTGTAGGTGGGATGGCGGTCGGCCCGGAGGATCACGAAATCGTCCAGCGTCTCGTTCCGGAAGGTGACCGCCCCGCGGACGAGATCCTCCCACGTCGTCTCCCCGTCCGGCATCCGGAAACGGATCGCGTGCGGCTCCCCCTTCGCGGCGCGCGCCTCCGCTTCATCCCGAGACAGCGCGAGGCAGGTGCGGTCGTACTTGGGAGGGAGGCTCCGGGCGAGCGCCGCCTCGCGCCTGCGCTTCAGCTCGTCGGGATCGCAGAAGCAGCGGTACGCGTTCCCCGACGCGAGGAGCCGCGCCGCGGCTTCCGCATAGAGCGCGAGCCGTTCGCTCTGGAAATAGGGGCCGCGTGGACCGCCGACCTCCGGACCCTCGTCCCATCGGAGCCCCAGCCAGCGCAGCCCTTCCAGGATCCCGCCCAGCGCCTCGTCCACGTTTCGGATCTGATCGGTGTCTTCGATCCGGAGAATGAACGTGCCGCCGTTGCGCCGCGCGAAGAGATAATTGAAGAGGGCGGTCCGCGCGCCCCCGACGTGGAGATACCCCGTCGGGCTCGGCGCGAATCGCACGCG
>JACQPZ010000160.1 GCA_016207265.1 Candidatus Latescibacterota bacterium
GCACCTGAACCTCGCGCTCACGCGGGCCAAATACGAGCAGCTCGTCGCGGACCTGATCCAGCGGACCCTTCCGCCGATGGAGATGGCGCTCAAGGACGCGGGCCTGAAACCCTCCGATATCGACGAGGTGATCCTCGTCGGCGGCGCCACGCGGACGCCCAAGGTACAGGAGCTCGTGCGGAAATTCTTCAACGGGAAGGAACCCCACAAGGGCGTGAACCCGGACGAGGTCGTGGCGATCGGAGCGGCGATCCAGGGCGGAGTGCTCGCGGGCGAGGTGAAGGACGTATTGCTGCTCGACGTGACTCCGCTCTCACTCGGCATCGAGACCCTGGGTGGCGTGATGACGCGGCTGATCGAGCGCAACACCACGATCCCGACGCGGAAGGCGGAGATCTTCTCGACGGCTTCGGACAGCCAGACGACCGTCGAGATCCACGTGCTCCAGGGCGAGCGGCAGATGGCTCTCGACAACAAGACGATCGGGCGCTTCCAGCTCACGGGAATACCGCCCGCGCCGCGCGGCGTGCCCCAGATCGAGGTGTCCTTCGATATCGACGCGAACGGCATCATGAACGTGTCGGCGCGCGACAAGGCGACCGGCAAGGAGCAGAAGATCCGGATCGAGGCGACCGGCGGCCTGACCGAGCAGGAGATCAAGAAGATGGTCGTCGACGCCGAGGCGCACGCCGAGGAGGACCGGAAGCGCCGCGAAGAGATCGAGGTCCGAAACCGCGGCGAGCAGCTCGCGTACGAGACGGAGAAGAACCTCAAGGAGCTGGACGAGAAGATCGATTCCGAATCGAAGGCGCGCCTCGAGAGCGCGCTCGAGACGCTCAAGAAGGCGGTCGAGCGGAGCGACACGAACGAGATCCGCTCCGCGAGCGAGGTTTTGTCCAAGGTGTGGAACGAGGTCTCCGGGAAGCTCTACGCCGAGGCGTCGAAGTCCGGGCCCCACGAGGGAGGCGGGCCCGGCGGCGGGCCGGGCGGCGATCCGGCGGGCACGGGCTCCAAGCCGGGGGGTGGAAAGAAGGAGGGCGGCGACGGGGCCGTCGACGCCGATTACGAAGTCGTGAGCTGACGAAGCGGTAGGTCAGAGCAAGGGGCGCCAGTAGCTCAAAAATTAGGCGTCGCAAACGAGCGGGCCGGTCGTACGATGGTGTGATGGAACGAATGCACATTCGTCGTACGACACGGCTCGTGTTGTTCATATGCCTCCTCGGGGCGTTCGCGTCACCCGCGGCCGCGAAAGGGACGGAGAAGAGGATGGAGAAGATCGGGAAGGAGAAGTCAGCCGTCGAGAAGGGCGCCCCCGAGAAGTCAGCCGTCGAGGTGGCCACGTTCGGCGCGGGGTGCTTCTGGGGCGTCGAGGCGGCGTTTCGGCAGGTGAAGGGCGTCGTCTCCACACAGGTGGGATACGCGGGCGGGCACAAGTCGAACGCCACGTACAAGGAAGTCTGCTCGGGGAACACCGGACACGCGGAGGCCGTCGAGGTGACGTTCGATCCCGCGCGGGTTTCCTACCAGGATCTGCTCGATGTGTTCTGGGAAAACCACGACCCGACGACGCGGAACCGCCAGGGCCCCGACGTGGGCGAGCAGTACCGCTCGGCAATCTTCTATCGCACGCCCGCGCAGGAAGCCGCCGCGAAAGCGTCGAAGTCCCGGCTCGATGCGTCGGGCCGCTTCCGCAGGCCGATCGTCACGCAGATCGTTCCGGTCGGCCCGTTCTACCGCGCCGAGGAATACCACCAGCAATACTTGGAAAAACGAGGCCTCTCGAGCTGCCATATCGAGTAACGGGCCCGGGTGGAGGAATGACGGTCGTAATCCGCGAGGTGGCGTCCGGCAAAGACCTCGAGCGCTTCATCCGATTCCCGTTCGATCTGTATCGGGGCAGCGATTGCTGGGTGCCGCCGCTCGTCTTCGACGAGCGCAATACGCTCCGCCGCGACAAGAACCCCGCGTTCGACTTCTGCGAGGCGAAGTACTGGATCGCGTATGACGGCGGCAGGGTCGTCGGCCGCGTCGCCGGCATCATCAACAAGACGTTCGTCGAGAAGTGGGGTCACCGGTACGCGCGCTTCGGTTGGATCGATTTCGTCGACGACATGGACGTATCCGGCGCGCTCCTGGGCGCCGTGGAATCGTGGGCCGCGGCACGCGGCATGGACGCGGTGCACGGGCCGCTCGGCTTCACCGACCTGGACCGCGAGGGGATGCTGGTCGAAGGATTCGGCGAGCTGGGGACGATGGCCACGATGTACAACCATCCCTACTATCCGGCGCACCTGGAGCGGCACGGCTACTCAAAGGACGTCGATTGGGTGGAATTCGAGGTGAAGGTCCCCGCCGAGATTCCCGAGCGTACGGTCCAGATCGGACGCCGCATCCTCGAGCGGCGCAAGCTCCGCATCCTCGAAGCCAGGAAGGCCAAGGAGATCCTGCCCTACGCGCGCGGGATCTTCGAGGTCGTGAACGCCGCATACGCGAAGCTCTACGGCTTCGTCCCGCTGACCGAGCGGCAGATCGAGTTCTACACGAAGCAGTACTTCCCGAGCATCGTCCCTGACTACGTCAAGATCCTCCTCGACGCCGATGACCATCCGGCGGGATTCGTGATCGGGATGCCGTCGCTCTCCCGGGCGCTCCAGAAGGCGCAGGGCCGGCTCTTCCCGTTCGGGATCTTCCACCTGCTCGGCGCGCTCAGGCGGCCCCGGCAGATCGATCTCCTGATCGGAGCGATCCGCCCCGACCTCCAGGGAAGCGGAGCGGACGCCCTCCTCATCACCGAGATCGGGGCGACCGCGATCCGAAATCGGATCGTCTCGGCCGAGACGAATCCGGAGCTCGAGAGCAACCTCCTCGTCCAGGCTCATTGGAAGCACTTCGAATCCCGGCAGCACAAGCGCCGGCGCTGCTACATCAAGCGTCTGAACGGCGCGGGGCCCGCGGCGGCGTGACGGGCCGCGGACCGAAGGGAGCTGCGGACCCATGAGCCGGCCGTGGGCGCTCATCCAGCACGTGCCCTGGGAGGGCCCGGGGACAATCGCCGCGGAAGCGCGGGAGTGCGGCATCCAGCTCGAGACGCGTCGCATGTTCGCGGGAGATTCGGTCCCGCCGGCCGAGAAGATCGGAGGGCTCATCGTCATGGGCGGCCCGATGGGCGCGGGCGACGACGTCCGGCATCCCCACCTTCGCGCGGAGCGCGCGCTATTGGCCGACGCGGTGCTTGGCGGACTGCCGGTGTTGGGCGTATGCCTCGGCGCGCAGCTTCTCGCCGCGGCGCTCGGAGCGCGCGTCTACAGAGGCGCCTGCGAGGAGGTCGGCTTCGGCGAGGTGGAACTCACCCCCGAGGGGCTGCGCGATCCGGTTCTCGCGGCGGGCACGGTCGAGACGTCCGGCGCGGGCAAGGCGTCCGCCGCGGCTACCGCGGCGGCGGAGGCGGAGCCCGATCGGACCATCCCCGTCTGCCACTGGCATGGTGACACGTTCGATCTCCCCCGCGGCGCGGTCCATCTCGCGCGGTCCGCTCTCTACCCGAATCAGGGGTTTCGGATCGGCGATCGGGTCTATGGATTCCAATTCCATCTCGAACTCGATCGATCCCTGTTCGAGGCGTGGGCGCCGCGGTTCCCGAGCGGCGCGGCCATGAGCGCCGCACTTCAGCCAGCGGTCGAGCGCGCGGGCCGACGCGTGTTCCGGAAGTTCTTCGAGGCGTCGGGATAATCCCGGCGGCCCGGGGCCGTTCACGCGGCGTCCCGTGCGGGGCACCGTGGCGGAATGTAATAATGGGGAGGCCGCGCGCCCTAACGAATCGATTGCCCGAGATCCGCTTCCACCTGGGCAGACCGGAGGAGAAGCGGATTCTCTTCCTGCGGCGCGATGAGATCGAGCGGGGCCTGGTGCTCGAGCCAGGAATTGTCGTCGGTGTTGACCGGGCCCGGCCCCGCCTCGCGGGCCACGCGGTCCAGGCGGCCGCGATACGCGCCCAGCACGTCCTCGAGCGAGTGGATTCCGATCCTCGCGAAGTCCTCCCCGATCGCCGGCTCCGAGAGCACCTCGCGCATGCGGGCTTGATCCAGCGTCACCTCGCGGTCGGGCGAAGCGAGAATGATGAGGTCGCCCGAGGATTCGACGTAGAAGAGCTGCCCGTGCGGAAACGCGGTCACCACCGTACGGAATACCGTGGAGAGCGTGGCCGGCGAGACGGAGTACGTCTGGATCCACTGGCAGAAGATCCCGCCCTGCCGGAGCCGGCGCCGCGCCTCGGCGTAGAACTCTTTCGTGAAGAGGTTCCCGACGCCGGCGATCCAGGGATTCGACGGTTCCGAGATGATCACGTCGAAGGTTCCCTTCGTGGATCGCAGGTACGTACCCGCGTCCTCCACCACGAGGCGGCTCCTCGGGTCCGAGAGAGGCCGTGACGCGGCCTCGCTGAAGAAAGGCGCCGCCTCGATCACCGCGCCTTCCAGCTCGATCGTGAGCGCGCTCTTCACCGGGTGTGTCAAGACCGCGTGGGTCGTGACGCCGCTTCCGTAGCCCACGATGCAGACGTCCTTCGCGTCGGGCACAAGCAGAAGCGGCATCTGCCCGACCATCACCTGCTGAGCCATGTCCTCGCCCGTGC
Organism: Candidatus Latescibacterota bacterium; assembly: GCA_016207265.1. GTDB lineage: Bacteria > Eisenbacteria > RBG-16-71-46 > SZUA-252 > SZUA-252 > WS-7. The sequence goes on from JACQPZ010000160.1 coordinate 4,631, forward strand.
CGGTGGTCGCGTCCGTCTTCCCGTTGATGAGGAGCGCGCGGCGGCCGCCTGTTTCGAGCACGGTCACGGTCGCGACGCGCCCCTCGCGGTAGAAGAGGAGCCGCTCGAGCTCCGTCGAGGTTCCGACTTTCTCGATCATCCGGTGCGTGAGTCCCTCGCCTCCGAACTCGTAGGACCGGAGCAGGCGGACGAACCCGAGGCTCATCCGCTCGGCCTGCCACGCCGGCGTGGCGAAGAGCGCGACGGCGACCGCGGCGGCGGTCGCGACGGCTGCCGCGGCGCTCCGCCTCCGCGCTGTGCCCTCTCCGAGCAGGAGCGCGAGGCAACCGATCGCCGCATTCGCCGCCGCGGCGGCGAGGATCGCCCGAAGCGATCCGATCGTTGGAATCAGGACGAAACCGGTGAGGAGCGACCCCGCGATCGAGCCGAGGGTGTTCGATGCGTAGATCGTTCCCACCGCGGAGCCCGCGCCGTGACGGCCGCTCCTCCCGGACTTGTGAATCGCGGCGGCGAGGGGGAAGAGCGCGCCCAGGAGCAGCGTGGGGAGGAGGACGATCAGGGCGGTGACCCCCGCCTCGCCCGCGAAGAGCCGGAAGGCGCTGCCACGCGATTGGGCGATCAGCGTCGTCTGAATGTGTGGGAGCGAGTCGAAGACGCGCGATCCCAGCACGATCGACCCCGCGAGAAGGAGCTGAAACAGGCCGAAGAGCGCCGCCGGAGACCGGAGGGCGCGCAGGAGACGCGCGGCGATGCCGGCGCCGAGAGCGATTCCGAGAAGGTAGACGGCCAGGATGGCGGAGAAGGAATAGACCATTCCGCCGAACGGAACGGAGAGGATGCGCGTCCACGCGACCTCGTAGAGGATCGCGGCGAATCCAGAGACCGCGAACAGAGGGACGATGAGGCGGCTGAGCCGATGAGCCGGCGAGGGAAGAGGCACGGCCGTCGCCGCGCCGCCCGGAGCGTCTCCCGGCGCGGCCTTCGCCCGCGCACCCATCTCACGGGGGTACGATCCGAGAATCGCCGCCGCGACCGCGAAATCGATCAGAGCAGCGGCTGCCGCTGTTTTCCACAGCCCGATCGCGGGAATGAGCACGAAGCCCGCCGCGATCACGCCGGCGACGGCTCCCGCCGTGTTGATTCCGTAGAGGCGTGAGACCGAAGAGCCGAATTCCCCGTGGTGCCGTACGAACGCCGACACGACGAGCGGGAGGGTGGCCCCCATCGCGATCGTGGGGATCAAGAGCGCCGCGAAGAGAATCGCGAAGCGCACGAGGAGAAACGGGGCGCCGCTCCCGCCCATCGCGCCGTACAGGCTTGCGAACAAGGGACCCGCGGCCTGGTACGCAAGCGGGCTCAGGAGTCCGAGAGTCCCGACGATCAGCTCGAGCCGCGCGTAGAGTCTGAGCGGCGCGGCGGTCCGCGACGAGAGCTTGCCGCCCACGACCGCGCCCAGCCCCAGCCCCCCCAGGAACGCGGCAACGACCGTGGAGACTCCGTAGATCGAGTTCCCGAGCAGATAGGAGAGGTACTTGGACCAGACGATTTCGAGGGCGAGGCCCGCGGCGCCCGAGGCAAAGAAGCAGAGATAGAGAAGCCGCCTCCACGGAGCGCCCTCCGCGCGAGAGCGACGATGCGATCGTGCTGCGGCGCCGTGCGGTTGTGGCACAGGGACCCCCTGGGTTCCGCGTCCCGCGGGACCGGGTCCCGCATCGCCTTTCCGGCTCGAAGGTAATAAGCTAGGGCTCGCTTACTGCCCGGATTCCAGGCGCTTGAGCGCCTGCTGCACTCTCGGATTCTCCGGTTCCAGCTCCAGCGCGTTCTTGAAGCCCTCGATCGCGGCAGCCTTGTCGCCCTTCTCCTCCATCATGCGAGCGAGGATGGCGTGGCTTTCCGCGACGTTGGGATCCAGCCCGATGTTGAACCGCATGACCGAGATTCCGCCGTCGAGATCCTTGCGCTCGTTGGCGAGCCAATCCGCGACCGCGCTGAGCGATCCCGGCCGGAAATCGTACGCGCCCGATCCGTAGTATTTCTCGCGAAGCTCCTTGTATCTGGGCTCGGCCGCGGCGACGCCGTCTTTCTGGATCGCCTCTTTCAAGACATCGGCCAGCGTTTGCGGCCGCGCGACGCCGTGATGACAGGTGACGCAACGGACCTGCATCGGATTCTCGACACCCGCCTTGGGGACGAGCTTCCCGTTGATCTCTTTCACCATCCTCAGCATGCCCCGGGCGATGTCCTTCTGCTTCTTCTCGTCCGAGGCGAAATCACCGTGCCGGGTGGCCTCCTGGAAGAAGTGGCAATGGTCGCACCGAACCCCCAGGGCCATGGAGAATCCGCGCATCGTCGAGACCAGCTCGTCTTTTGAGATGTTCTTTGGGAGGACTTTCAGATTCGTGAACTTGTCGGGAATCTGTGCCCGTGCCGAGCCCGAGGCGAGCAGGGCGAAGCCGACA
>JACQPZ010000147.1 GCA_016207265.1 Candidatus Latescibacterota bacterium
GCGGTCCATCCTGCCGCGACTTTGCTCGCTCGGGGCGGCCGAGGTCATGGTCGTGAGCCGAACGGGCGCGCGCGCGCGGTCCCTCGCGCAGGCGATCGCGGGCGGCGGAGCGACGTCGATCGCCTCCGCGTCGATCCGGGACGAGGCTAGAGCCGCGGGAGGCGGATGGGAGCTATTGATCCGGGCCATCCCCGAAGCGTCGATCGCGGCGGACGAGGACCGGTGGTGGCGATCCCTGAACGCGACCGCGGCGGTGCTGGATCTCAACTACGGGGAACGTTCCGCGGCGGTCCGCCGCCGGACGCTCGCGGAAGGAAGGCGCCATGAGGACGGCATCCCCTTGCTCGTCCACCAGGGCGCGGCGTCGTTCGAGTTCTGGACGCGCCGCGCGGCGCCGCTCGGGGCGATGACGGACGCCGTGACGGGTCCTTCGGCCCGCCGGGGTTGCTGAGGTGGGAAGGATATTCGATCGGCTGAGCCGCGCGATCGGGGCGGCGGGCGAGGATCTCCTCGACATGGCGCTCGACCGCCGCTGTCCGGGCTGCGGCGGGGCTCCGCCGCGCGGAGTCGAGGTCTGCGACGCCTGCGACGCGCGCGTGGGGAGGAGCGGCGTGGCGCTCTGCCTCCGATGCCTTCGCGGCGATCCTGCGCTTCCCGGTCCGCTGCGCGGCTGCCCGCGCCATGGGGATTCGCGCCTTCTGATCGCCGGTCCCGCGTTCGCGTCCCCGCTCGACCGGATCGTCCATTCGTTCAAATACGAAGGGGGAGCCTCGCTCGCGCGGTGGATCGCGGCACTTCTCCCTGAGCCCCCGGGCCTCCGGGGGGATCTTGGGAGGGAGTACGCGCTCGTCCCCGTCTCGCTCCACCCCGCGAGGCGGGCACGTCGAGGCTTCGACCAGGCGGAGCTGATCGCGCGGGACGCCTCGGAGCGCTGGGGCATTCCGGTCGTCGAGGCGCTCGGGCGCGTCCGCGATCACGAGCCGCAGGCGCGCCTCGATCCCGAGCGCCGGCGGTCCAATGTGGACGGAGCCTTCCGCGTGCGGCTCCCGAGCGCGATCCGGGGACGTCCGCTCCTCCTTATCGACGACGTGGCGACCACCGGCGCCACGTTGCTCGCGGCGGCCGCGGCGCTCGAGGGCCAGGGAGCCGGATGGATCCTCTCCCTCACGGCGTCCCACGGCGGAGATCCGGACCGGGAGGAGGATCAGGGCGAGGTTGCGGCCCGGCGCCCAGTCGTGATAGATTTCCCAACTTGGTGAGGGCTTAGCGCACGGCCCTCACGCACCTCGTAACCCAATGATGCAAACTGACTTCCACCGAGCGATCCGCTTGGGAGGGTAGCCATGGACAAGCTCCGGATTCTGGAAGAGGCCTATCTGCCGATCGTGACCAAGCCGAGCCGGTACACGGGCAGCTTTCTCCACGCCGCGCGGAAGTCTCCGGGCTCCGTGCGCGTCCGGGCCCTCCTCTGCTTTCCGGACCTCTACGAGATCGGGATGTCCTATCTCGGCATCAAGATCCTCTATCACATCGTGAACCGGCGGCCCGACGCGATGGCCGAGCTCTGTTTCACGCCGTGGGGCGACATGGAGCAGCTCATGCGCGCGGAGCAGATCCCGCTCTATTCCCTCGAGTCGCGCACGCCGGCGAAAGAGTTCGACCTGATCGGCTTCTCGCTCCAGTACGAGCTCTCGTATACGAACGTGCTCACCATGATCGATCTGGCCCAGATCCCGCTCCGCTCGGCGGACCGGCGGGACGAGGATCCGATCCTGATCGCGGGCGGGCTGTGCACCGTGAATCCCGAGCCGCTCGCGCCGTTCATCGACGCCTTCGTCGTCGGAGACGGAGAGGAGGTCATCCAGGAGCTGTGCGACCTCATGGCCGTGCGGCGCGAGAAGGGGCTCAAGCGCGGGGACGTGATGCGCCGGATGGCTGCCCTCGAAGGGGTCTACGTGCCGTCCCATTTCGACGAGGTGACGAACCCCTTCGGGTTCACGGCCCGCGTGGCCAAGCCGGGCGCGCCGAATCCCAAGCCGCGGTACCGGTACGTGCCGTCGCTCGATCCGGAGTATTACCCGGAGAAGCCGCTCATCTCGCCGACCGAGATCACCCACGATCGTCTCGGCATCGAGGTGATGCGGGGATGCACGCGCGGGTGCCGGTTCTGCCTCGCGGGCTACATGAACCGCCCGCTCCGGGAGAAGCGCGCCGACCAGGTCGTGAACGAGGTGCAGTGCGGCATCGTCCACGCGGGCTGGGACGAAGTCTCGCTGCTCTCGCTCTCGACGACGGACTACAAGCAGCTTCCAGTCGTCCTGCACGAGCTGGATCGGTTCACGAACGAGCTGGGAGTGAACGTCTCGCTTCCCTCGACCCGCGTCGGGACGCTGGCCCCATCGGTCGCCGACAAGATCCAGCAGGGCCGTCGCGGCAGCATCACGTTCGCGCCGGAAGCGGGGACCCAGCGGATGCGCGACGTGATCAACAAGGGCATCGACGAGGCGGAGCTCGAGTACTCCGTCAAGCTCGCCCGCGACCAGGGGTGGGGCGGCATCAAGTTCTATTTCATGATCGGGCTCCCCACCGAGACCGACGCCGACGTGGACGGGATCGCCGAGATCGTCGGTAAGTGCCAGCAGTGGGCGAAGGGCGGGAACAAGCGGATGCACTTCAACGTGGGGATCTCGCCGCACGTCCCGAAGCCGCACACGCCCTTCCAGTGGGAGTTGCAGGACGACATTCCGACGCTCAACCGAAAGATCGAGCGGCTCCGCCGGGGATTTCGGGGCATGGGAAACGTGCGGCTCAAGTGGCGGGATCCCGAGACCGCGTTCCTCGAGGGCGTGTTCTCGCGCGGGGACGCGCGCACCGCCGATGCGCTCGAGGCGGCGTGGCGGATGGGCGCCCGCTTCGACGGCTGGAGCGAGTGCTTCGACTTCCGGCTCTGGATGAGGGCCTTCGAGCGGGTCGGGATCGACCCCGGCGTGTATCTCAGGCCGCGCGACCTCGACGAGGCTCTCCCGTGGGATCACATCCGCACGCCGGTCGTGAAGAAATTCCTCCTCGCGGAGCGGGCCAAGGCGTACGCGGCGGCGCTCACCCCCGATTGCCGCGACCACGCGTGCTATCGGTGCGGGGCCCCCTGCTTCACGCCGAAGGCGCGCGAGGGCCGTCGCGTCTCGCTCCAGCTCGCTCCAGGACAGGGCGCGCCGCCCGAGACGCTCGACTTCTCGGTCCCGACCGACGTGACGAGGGTGGACATCGAACGGCGCGTGGAGGAGCTTCGAAGTTCGCCGATCGAGGTCTTGAAGACACCCGCGCCCGCCCCGGCCCCGGCCGTCGCGGGCGGCAGCGGGAACGGGAACGGGAACGGGAACGGAAACGGAACGGGGCCGTCCCCGAAGCCGCTCGGCGGCCGTCCGCACGCGCGCGAGCCGCAGAACGCCTTTGGCCGACGTAGGAAGACATGGCCGGGGGCGGGACGGGGCCCTCAAGCGCAGAAATACCGGGTCGCCTACGAAAAGTCAGGGTCCGCGCGATTCACGTCGCATCTCGATCTGGTCCGCATCTTCGATCGCGCGCTGCGGGTCGCCAAGATCCCGATGGCGTACTCCCAGGGGTTCAATCGCCACGCGAAGATCGCCTACGGCCCGCCCCTCTCGCTCGGCGCGACGAGCCGCGCGGAGTACTTCGACCTGGAGCTCGCCCAGCCGTGCCCGTGGTCGACGATCGAGGCGATGAACGAGGTTCTTCCCGAGGGAATCCGGGTCCGCGAAGGAAAGGCATTCAGCCGTCCGACCGAGTCGCTCATGGCCGTCATCACGAGGGCCGACGTCTTCGTGCGGCTCACCGATCACCTGATGGATCTCCTCTCGCGGGGAGAGAACGTGCATCGGGTGCGGCAGGAGCTCGAGCGGGGGATCGCCGCATTCCGCGCCGCGCCGGATTGGCCGGTGACCAAGCATGCGCATGGGCAAAAGGGAAAGACCGTGAACGCGCGCCCGGCGGTCATCGACCTCACTCTCGATCCTTCCGCGGATCGGCTTTCGGTGCGCCTTTCCAGCCGACTTCACGCGCCCGGATACTTGAGGCCGGATGTCCTGCTCAAGAGTTTGTTGCCGTCGTTCGAATTCGACTCCCGGCTGCTCCAAGTGCACCGGGAGGCGTTGTGGGTGGAACGGGCCGGATCGGTCCTCAATCCTTTGGATGCGCTCGAGGAATCGTCATTCTGGCGGCCGGTGCCGGTGATCCCGGCGTACCCGGACGCGGCGGATCCTGCTTACGGAGGTGAATGCGCCGAGAAATCGTAATCAACGCCGGCCAAAAAGAGACACGCATCGCGATCCTCGAGGAGAAAGAGCTCGTCGAGGTGATGGTGGAACGCCCCGAATCGCAGCGGCGCGTCGGGGACATCTACAAGGGCCGCGTCAACGCCGTGCTCCCCGGCATGCAGGCCGCCTTCGTGGACCTGGGCCTCGAGAAGACCGCGTTTCTCCACGCGTCGGACCTCCAGCCGTCGGAATCCGAGCTGGACGACCTGTTCGAGGAGGAGGATTCGGCGGAGGAGCCGAAGCCCGACGGGGGCGGCCGGGGCCGGTGGCGCCGCGACGAGCCGGCGCCGAAGATCGAGGAGGCGCTCAAGAAGGGCCAGGAGATCCTGGTCCAGATCACGAAGGAGCCGATCGGGACCAAGGGGCCCCGCGTCACGACGCAGGTCTCGCTCCCGGGCCGCTATCTCGTGCTGATGCCCGGGCACGATCACATCGGGGTCTCCCGGAAGATCGAAGATCGGCAGGAGCGCGCCCGGCTGAAGGGGCTGATCCGGGAGATCCGGCCGAAGGGGTCCGGGCTGATCGTCCGCACCGTCGGCTCCGAGCGGGGAAAGAAGGAATTCCAGAGCGACATCAAGTACCTGGAGCAGCTCTGGACGAAGATCGAGAAGCAGTCGCAGCGCGTCCGGGCCCCCGCGATCCTCCATCGGGAGATGGAGCTGACGACGGGCCTGATCCGCGACATCTTCACCGAAGACGTATCGCAGCTCGTCATCGACTCGAAGGAGCAGTATCGCGAGATCCTGAGCTACCTGAAGAACTACGTTCCGGAGCTTTCGTCGAGGATCAAGCTCTATCGCGGCGCGGAGCCCATCTTCGACCATTTCGGGATCGAGCCGGCGCTCGAGAAGGCGATGGAGCGGAAGGTCTGGCTCAAGCGGGGCGGGTACATCACGATCGACCAGACCGAGGCGCTCGTGGCGATCGACGTCAACACCGGGCGATTCACGGGGAAACGGAACCAGGAGGAGACGATCCTCAAGACGAACCTCGAAGCCGCGGAAGAGATCGCGCGGCAGTTGAGGCTCCGGGATCTCGGCGGGATCATCGTGCTCGATTTCATCGACATGGAGGTCGAGGCGAACAAGAAGGCCGTCCTCGACACGCTGCGGAACCGATTGAAGCGGGACCGGTCGCGCACGAAGACCTTCGCCGTGAGCGACCTCGGGCTGATCGAGATGACACGGCAGCGGCAGCGGCCGAGCCTGACGACGTATTTCAACGAGGACTGCCCGGAGTGCGGCGGCACCGGAAGGGTGCTCTCGCTCTCCTCGGCGGCCCTTCGGATCGAACGGATGCTGCGTCGGGTGGGGCTTCGGACCCGGGAACGCCAGCTCCTGCTCCGGGTGCACCCGGATCTCGCGGTCTATCTCGTGGAGCAGAACGCGGACCTTCTCGAGTCGCTGGAGCGGGAGCATCGGTTCCGGGTCGAGATCCGGGATGATCCTTCGCTGCGACGCGACGAGATGCGACTGTTCCGCGGGCGCACATTCGAAGAGATCACGAAGCAATTCGAACACTGATCGGCCGGGTCCCTCGGGGCCGGAAAGGAACGCTCATGGCTGAATCGCGCTATGCCGTCATCGACGCTCAGGGGCTCCAGCTCAAGGTCGCGCCGCAGGAGGAGCACGTCCTGCCGCACCTGAAGGCGGAGCCCGGGAGTGAGGTCACGTTCGACCGCGTGTTGCTCGTATCGGACGGGAAGGCGGTCCAGGTCGGGACCCCCCACGTCCCGGGCGCCGCCGTCCTGGCACGCGTCGTCGGCAGCGAGAAGGGGGACAAGGTGACGGTGGGTACGTACAAGCGTCGCAAGAAGTACCGCCGCAAGATTGGCTACCGGGATACCCTGACGCGGGTTATGATCCTGGATATCCGCGTCTGATCGCGGGAGAAGCGAGGAAACCATGGCTCACAAGAAAGGCGTATCGAGCTCCAAGAACGGCCGCGATTCCGCGTCGCAGCGGCTCGGCGTGAAGCGGTTCGGCGGGCAGTGGGTGCGGGCCGGAAACATCATCGTGCGGCAGCGCGGCACCGCCGTCTCGCCCGGACTCCACGTGGGTCGGGGGAAGGACGACACGCTCTTCGCCCTGAAGGACGGCATCGTCGTGTTCGCGCGGCGCGGCAAGCGGGGCGTATCGGTATCGATCGATCCGAAACCCCACGCCGGGAATGTCGAGCCGGCCCATGCCTAGGCTGAGCGTCGTCGGCGCCGGGAACGTCGGAGCCTCCGCGGCCCTCTACCTCGCCGAGGCGGAGCTGGGTGACGTCACGCTCGTCGACATCCTGGAAGGAGTGGCCAAAGGAAAGGCGCTCGATCTGCTCCAAGCGGGCCCCGTCCGCGGATACGACTCGTCGATCGAGGGGAGCGGCGATCTCCGCGCGATCCAGGGGAGCGACCTCGTGGTCGTGACGGCGGGATTCCCCCGCAAACCGGGGATGTCCCGGCTGGATCTCCTCAAGGCGAACGCCGACGTCGTGCGCGGCGTCGCCCAGGCGATCCGCGACTACGCTCCGAAGGCGTTCGTGATCATGATCACGAACCCCCTGGACGTCATGAGCTATCTCACCTACCGCGTCACGGGCTTTCCGCGCGAGCGCGTCGTGGGGATGGCGGGGGTTCTCGATTCGACCCGCTTCCGCACGTTCCTCGCGAAGGAAATCGGCGTATCCGTGGAGGATATCCAGGCGATGGTGCTCGGCGGCCATGGAGACACGATGGTGCCGCTCGTCCGCTACTCGACCGTGGGCGGAATTCCCGTCGAGACGTTCGTGGCGAAGGAGCGTCTGGGGGAGATCGTGCAGCGCACGCGCGACGGAGGCGCTGAGATCGTGAAGCTGCTCCAGACGGGGAGCGCCTTCTACGCGCCCGCGGCGTCCGCCGTGCAGATGGCGGAGTCGATTCTCAAGGACAAGAAGCGGCTCCTGCCGGCCGCCGCCTATCTCGACGGCGAGTACGGATTCCGGGACCTGTACCTGGGGGTGCCCGTGATTCTCGGATCGCGGGGTCTCGAGAGGATCGTCGAGCTCAGCCTCACGCCCGAGGAGAAGGCCGCGCTCTCGAAGTCCGCGGAAGAGGTCCGGAAGGGGATCGCGGACCTCGCGCTCGAAGCGGCGCCCGCGCACTAGGCGTTCGGAGCACCTGTCCCGGCGGCGCACGCCGGTAACGTCAAGAGTTTTGTGTCAGGAGGAAGGGGGTTGAAGTTCCCGCCTTCTGGTTTTCATAGGTGAATATGGCGAAGAGGATGCGTTCCATGGAGGTGCGGTCACTGAAGACACCCATGGGGCGCGTTCTTCTTCGCACTTCACGAAATCTCCGTTCGATGGCGTTGGTGGTACGGGCCGCGGTGCGCCAGGCATCGTCCTGAAAGCGCAGGAACTCGAGGAGGGAATCGAGGTCCTGGCGCAGGCAGTGGATGGCTCGGGGATAGTGTTCTTCCCAGCGGTCGGCGAAGCGTCGGGCCGCCCTGCGCGCGGCGGTGCGGTCCTCGGCGTGGCTGATTCGGTGCAGATCTTTCTTAGCTGCCTCGCGATCGCGCATGCGGATCTTGTCGAGAATGTTCCTCGTCTTGTGGGCCCAGCAGCGCTGGACGGCAATTCCGGGGAACGCGGTGGGCAGTGCGGCCAGGAGGCCCGTCCCGCCGTCGGTGACGATGAGTTCGAGCTGTTCGCCGGTGAGGCCGCGGCGTTGGAGCTCGGTGAGGAATCGCTCCCAGGCGGCTTGGCTCTCGGCCGGGGCGAGGCGAAAATCGAGAATCTCTTTCGTTCCCTCGGGTGTGATGCCCAAGGCCACGAGCACGGGACGGCGCAGGGCTCCGGCGCCGGTCTTACGCGAGAGCACGACGCCGTCCAAAACCAGGATCCGGTATCGGTCCTCCAGCGGGCGGCGATGGAACGCGGCCACCGCGCTATCTAGGGTTTGAGCCACTCGGCTCACGGTGGCCGGGCTCACGCGCTCCCCCAAGATCGCGAGCAACGCCTCGCCCACCTTGCGGGTGGAGAGCCCCAGGACGAAGCACGCGAGGATCAGCCGGTCGACGCTCGCTTCCCGCCGAGCGTAGCGGGTCAACACTTCCGCGGCGCTGCAGGAGCGGCCTCGGGGTACGTGGAGCTCGATGGCCCCCAGGCTCGTCAGCAAGTGGCGCCGGTAGGAACCGTTGCGTCGATCGGACACCCCCTCCGTGGCCAGCTCTGCGATCCGGTTGCCCACCAGCGCCCACATCCGATCCTCTAGGACGCGACGGATCCCTTCCCGCCCCGCCTCTTGCACCGCCGCCCACTCCCAACCCTGGACATTCATCTGCTTGAGAATCCGCTCCGCCTGCGCCATAGTCCGTACCGCAGCCGTACGCTGCATGGGGTACCTCCTCTCGGGTTTTGCCAAGAACCTCGTTTGGAGTTACCCCTTCCTCTTCTCTGACACAACAACTGATACATCACCC
>JACQPZ010000148.1 GCA_016207265.1 Candidatus Latescibacterota bacterium
CATCTCGAGCCCGGCGACCCGCACCAGGAAGCGCGGCCCCCCGAACGCGTCGGTGCGCCCGTGCGAGCGCAGCACATGACAGACGTCCTGGCAGAGGAAACACTCGATGCACTTGCGGAACTCCTGCACCCGGTCGATGTCCTCTTGCATCCAGCGCCATTCGGCGTCCTTCTTCGGCGTGAACGGAGCGATCTTCTTGTTCACCTCGTAGTTCCACTTTACGTCCGTGACGAGGTCTTTGACGAGGGGGAATGTCTTCATCGGGCGCACGACGACCGGCTGATCCAACGGGAGCGCGTCCATGCGTGTCTTGCACATGAGCTTCGGCCGGCCGTTCACCTCGGCGCTGCACGAGCCGCATTTCGCCGCCTTGCAGTTCCAGCGGACCGCGAGGTCCGGAGCCTGGTGGCCCTGGATGTGATGGATCGCGTCCAGCACCACCATCCCCTCCTCGAGCGGCACGCGATACTCCTTGAGGTCTCCGCCCGAGGCGTCGCCGCGAAACACGTGCAGCACCGCTTCCGCCATCGCGTCTCCGATCAGGTCCTGGCGCCGGCCGGCTCCGCCTCGAACAGGGCGCGAAGCTCCGCCGGCATCTGCGGGAGAGGGGACTGCGAGACCCGCACGCCGTCTTCATCCCGGGTCGCCACGCTGTTCACCTTGCCCAGCTCGGGATCGAGCCCGGGGTGGTCGAGTCGCGCGTGGGCGCCGCGGCTTTCTTTCCGCTGGAGCGCGCATCGCGCCACCGCCTCGCTCACGATCAACATCGAGCGAAGATCGTGCGCGAGATGCCAGCCCGGGTTGAACGCCCGTGAGCCCTCGACCCGCGCCTTCCCGACTTCATCCCGGAGCGCGCGGATCTCCTCGATTCCCTTCTTGAGATCCCGCTCCGTGCGGAAGATCCCGACGAGCGTGTGCATCGTCTCCTGAAGCTTCCGGTGGACCGAGTAGGGATCGGGTCCGCTCGCGCGTTGAAAGGGCGCGAGCAGCGCTTCCGCGGCCGCCTCGACCTGCGCTGAGTCGAGATTCCCGTGCGCCGGCGCATTCGCGGCGTAGGCCGCGGCGCCCGCCCCCGCACGCCTCCCGAAGACGAGGAGATCGGAGAGGGAATTCCCTCCGAGCCGGTTCGCACCGTGCATGCCGCCCGAGGCTTCTCCGGCGGCGAAGAGCCCGGCAACCGTCGCGGCGCCGGTGTCGGCGTCGACGCGCACGCCGCCCATGGCGTAGTGCGTCGTGGGGCCCACCTCCATCGGCTGCTTCGTGATGTCGATGTTCGCGAATTCCTTGAACTGGTGATACATGGACGGGAGCTTCTTCTTCACCGTCTCGGCCGGCTTGTGCGAGATGTCGAGGAAGGCGCCGCCGTGAGGGCTTCCGCGTCCCTCCTTCACTTCGGTGTAGATCGCGCGGGCCACCATGTCCCGCGTGGAAAGCTCCATCCGCTTCGGGTCGTAGCGCTCCATGAAGCGTTCGCCCTTCGCGTTCAGCAGCAAGCCTCCTTCGCCGCGGACGGCCTCCGTCACGAGGATTCCCTGGACGCCCGGCGGCCAGACCATGCCGGTCGGGTGGAATTGCACGAACTCCATGTCGATCAGCTCGGCCCCCGCGCCGAGCGCGAGCGCGTGTCCGTCGCCCGTGTACTCCCAGGAGTTCGACGTGATCTTGTAGGCTTTCCCGATTCCGCCCGTCGCGAGCACGACCGCCTTGGCGCGGAACACCACGAAGCGGCCCGTCTCGCGCCAGTAGGCGAACGCGCCGACGACGCGGCCGCCGTCCGTCAGAAGCTGCGTGACGGTGCACTCCATGTAGATATCGAGCCCCCGGTGGACGCCATGGTCTTGGAGCGTGCGGATCATCTCGAGGCCGGTTCGATCCCCGACGTGCGCCAGGCGCGGCGACGAATGCCCCCCGAAGTTCCGCTGGAGGATCCGCCCGTCCGGCGTCCGGTCGAACACGGCGCCCCACTGTTCCAGCTCGCGGACCCGATCCGGCGCCTCCTGAGCGTGGAGCTGCGCCATGCGCCAGTTGTTCAGCATCTTCCCGCCGAGCATCGTGTCCTTGAAGTGGACCTTCCAGGAATCGCTCGGGTCCACATGCGCGAGCGCGGCCGCCACGCCGCCCTCGGCCATGACGGTGTGCGCCTTGCCCAAGAGCGACTTGCTCACGACGCCGACGCTGGCTCCCAGCGCCGAGGCCTCGATCGCGGCGCGAAGGCCGGCTCCTCCGGCCCCGATCACCAACACGTCGAGGTCGTGGGTCTCGTATCGGTCGGTCACAGGAGTCTCACGTCGTGGAAGAACCCCATCGAGACCATCCGGACGTAGAAATCGGCGAAGCAGACCGCGACGAGCGAGATCCAGGCGAATCCCATGTGATGCTCGTTCAACGCGGATACGCGCATCCAAGCCCCGTGGCGAGCTCGCGCAGCGGCGCTGCAGGAGAAGCAGTCGAGCGTCCCTCCGATCAAATGCCGCCAGGAGTGGCAGGAGAAGGTATAGAGGGTCAGCGTGCCCGTGCTCGCGAGGATGACGATCGTGCCGAGGCCGATGCCGAACCGTCCGTCGAACCAGAGCGCCTTCCAAACGTCATGCCAGAGGAAGACGAGCCAGAGGGCCGCGAGGTAGAAGGCGAAGCGGTGAAGATTCTGGAGCA
>JACQPZ010000154.1 GCA_016207265.1 Candidatus Latescibacterota bacterium
AGATCATAGAGCCGCACGCGCGGGCTTAGCTCGGTATGCGGGAGGCCGTCGGGCGCGCTGAACCGAAACGTAATCGTCGCGGCGAATCCCCGGTTCACGCGGAACGGGTTCGGACCGGCGCGCAGGCTCAGCGGGCGCGGTGTCGGCCCCGGGTCGACCCTGGGCCCCACCAGCACGTCGTCCACGTACCAGCCCTCGTAGGTGCGCGCGAGGGATCCTCCGGAGAAAACGGGGGCGAAGCGATCGTCGTCGCTCGAGAACCGGAACCGGATCTGGGCCGGGCCCGAATAGCCCGTGAGATCCGCCACGACGCGGCGCCACCGCTGGGGCGACCCGGAGAAGACGTCCGAATCGCGGAGGGAAGCGGCCGAGTTGAACTCGATTTGGTACCCATATCCGTCATCGACCGCGAGGGGGATCCACGGCCCGCCTCTCAGGGAGATCTCGACACGGCCTCCGTCCCAACAACCCGTGCCCCCGTTCGTCTGGGCGTCGATCCAGGAGTAGAACGCGAGCTGGGAGCCGGGCTCCAGATCGAACATCGGCGAGACGAGAGCTGCGTCCTGAAGGCGCGCGTAGCTCTTCGCGCCGTTCGAGCCCGATCCCGCCGGATCGAGGATGCTCCCCACCTTCATGCTCGACAGTCCGCCGTGCGCGCGGGTCGTCGAGAGGTGCCATTCGTCGATCGACGTGGGCGCGACCGGAGCCGAGGTCCAGCTCCCGACTCCCGACTCGAAGTCCGCCGCGAGCGACGAGCCCATCCCCACCGTCAGGGTGAAATCCTCCGACCCGGACGACGTGCCGTCGTTCCAGCCGAGCGTGAACGTAACGGCGTGCGGCAGGGTCGCGTACGTCCCGACCGTGAAGACGAAGGGGGTCGCAGCGGAGACGGTGGCCCCCGCGCCCGCGGCGGGTGCGCTCGCTGCGGCGACATCCACCGTGATGCCCGGATCGGCCGTGCTCAGCGTGAGGCTCAGCGCGCCCGAGGCGGCGCCCGCGTTTTCGAGGGTGACGTCCAGCGAGTCGGTCTCGCCGTTGTCGGGCGAGCCGTTTCCTCCGCCGTCCTGCACAAGGACGCTCTTCACGAGGAGTCGGGGAGTGACGGAGACCGATAGGTCGAACGACGCCGTGTCGGCGCCGTCGTAGGCGCCGACAATGTTCGTCATGCGGATGCCGGTGTCCGCCCCTGCGTAGTCCCGCGAGTTCGGCGTCGTGACGTCGGTCCAGCTCCGCTTCGCGAGGATTCCGGGGAAGGGATCGGCGCCGTCGCCAAGATCTCCGGAGGGAGAAAGAAGCTCGTTCAACCCGTCCGCCTGAACCAAAGCGACCCGGTAGTGGGGGGCCGGCGGATCGAGGCAGGAGGCATTGTCGCAGTCGCGGCAGTTGTCGATGAGCGTGTCGTCGACGTGGTAGACAAGAAGGCCTTCGCCGGGGATGTACTCATCGGAGCCTTCGTGAATCCGGTTCTCGACGAGGAAGTACTCGGTCCCGGGCCGACCGTCCTTCCAGACCTTGACGGCGCTTCCTCCCCTCGTGAGGGGCGGCAATGAATACGATCCGGAACCCGGGACCACCGCCGGCTGCTCGAATCCCAGAAACTGGCGGCACCAGGCGTCGAGATTCCCCGGCCTGCGTCCCTGCTCCGATGTCGGTGAGAGCGGCAGGTAATTCCCCAGACTCATCAGCGAGAATACGCCGAGTCCCGCGCCGACGGACGCATTGCACAGGCTGAACTCGTACAGGTCGGGGAGCCCGAGCGTGTGGCCGAATTCGTGAATGTAGGTGCCGTTGGCGTCGTCGCCGGGTGCCCAGTTGAACTCTCCGACCATGAAGTAGAGGAACCCGCGCACCCCCCCGAGGAACATTCCCGGGAGGCAGTTCGGGCTGCTCGGCATCGGGCAGTCCTCATAGACGTTGATGCCCGCCTCATGGGACCAGAGCGTGAAGGGCTCGGCGGGGATCGGCGCCACTTCGGCCCCCTGTCCCGGATGGATCACGCAGACCGCGTCGACATAGCCGTCGTCGTCTCCGCTGCTCGGGATTCCGTCCGGCCCGTCATTGTCGAAATACGAAAGGTTGTTTCCGAATGAGCCGTACGCCGCGATCATCGCGTCCTCCGCGAGCCCCTGAGCGCTGCGCGGGTACGCCGAGAAGTCGAGCCCGGAATTGTTGTTCGTGTAATACGCGTACGACCGCGGCATGACCAGCCACTCCGACGTGACGCGGCCCGAGATGATGAGACGGCCGTGGGAGTTCATCTTGTAGTATTCCCGCAGGCTGATCACGCCGTCGTTCGGGTCGTCGCTGAAGAAGAGATTGTGGAAGTAGCCGGGGGTGCTCTTCGAGTCGTGATGGACCGCGCCTCCGAACGCGTCGGCGTCGAAGTCGCAGAGGACGACCAGAAGGTTCCGGTGCGCGACGCCCCCGCGCGGATACTTCGCGAGGTTCAGCGTGAACTTGGGATAGACGCGGTCGACGCCCCACGCGCGGCTGGTCTCGTAGCGCTCGATGGCGCGGCTCAGAAGCTCCTGCTCCGCAGCGGTCTTGGCCGATGCGCGAACGCTCGGCGCGACGGTGACGGCCTCGGAACGGGGGGCGGCGAGGAAGAGCATCGCGGCGAGGGCTGGCAAGCCGACGGCAACAATCTGGTGTCTCAATGGATCCTCCCGGAATTGGGTCGCTGCCGCCTCACTCCCACTCGATCGTAGCGGGAGGTTTCGTGCTGATGTCGTAGACCACCCGGCTCACGCCGGGGACTTCGTTCACGATGCGGGTAGACACGCGCGCCAGGAAGGCGTCCGGGAGCCGTGCCCAATCCGCCGTCATCCCGTCGCTGGACGTCACCGCCCGGAGCGCCACCACCTGCTCGTAGGTTCTCCCATCCCCCATGACGCCGACCGTCCGAACCGGCAGTAGCACGGCGAACGCCTGCCACACCTTGTCATAAAGTCCCGACCGCTTCAGCTCGGCGATGAATATATCGTCCGCAAGAGACACGGTCTCAACCGCTTCCCGCGTCACCGGGCCGAGAATCCGGACCGCGAGCCCCGGGCCCGGAAACGGGTGGCGGCCCACCACCGAGGCCGGGAGCCCCAGTAGGGTCCCCAGCTCCCTCACCTCGTCCTTGAATAACTCCCGCAGCGGCTCCACAAGTTCCAGCTTCATGTCCAGCGGGAGTCCCCCGACGTTGTGATGCGACTTGATCTTGGCCGAGGGCCCCCCCGTCGAGGTGCTCTCGATCACGTCCGGGTAGAGCGTCCCCTGGGCGAGGAGGTCGGCGCCCCCCTTCGCGCGCGCCGTATCCTCGAACACCCGGATGAACTCGCGGCCGATGATCTTCCGCTTCTCCTCCGGATCCTCGACTCCCCGCAGCGCGGCGAGGAAGCGGTCGCGGGCGTCCACGGTGAGGAGGTCGTGCTCCAGGGCCTTCCCCATCGCCCGCTCGACCTCTTCCACCTCGCCGCGCCGGAGCAGGCCGTGATCCACGAACACCGCGAGGACCTGGCCGGGCACGGCACGGTGGAGGAGCGCCGCTACGACGGAGGAGTCCACGCCCCCGCTCAATGCGCACAAAACGCGACGCGTCCCGACTTGATCGCGGACCTTGTGGACCGCCTCGTTCAGGACCTGCCCCATGGACCAGTCGCCCGAGAAGCCGCAAATATCGAAGAGGAAGTTCTTCAAGATCCGGCTGCCCTGCGTCGTATGCGCGACTTCGGGATGGAACTGCACGGCGTAGATGGATCTGGCCGGATCCTCGGCGGCGGCCAGGTCGACCGAATCGGTCTTGGCGAGTCGGGTGAACCCCTTGGGAAGGCACTCGACGATGTCGCCGTGGCTCGCCCACACCCGGCTGGTCCGCTCCACCCCGGCCAGGATCCGTCCCCCGTTCTCGACCGTGAGGGCGGCTCCGCCGTATTCGCGCCGGGCGCTCTGACGAACGCGCCCGCCGAGATCGCGGGCGAGAAGCTGCATGCCGTAGCAGATCCCGAGCACGGGCACGTGGGCCTCGAGGATCGAGGCGTCGAGCCCCGGCGCCCCGGGATCGAGCACGCTGGCCGGCCCGCCCGAGAGGACGATCCCCTTCGGCCTGAGCCGCCTGAGGTCCTCGCCGGTGATATGCGGGCCCCGGATCTCCGCGTAGACGCCCAGCTCCCGCGCGCGGCGTGCGATGAGCTGCGTGAACTGGGAGCCGAAATCCAGGATCAGCAATCGCTCGTGGGTCAATGAAGGAAGCATCGTTCACCCGTTAGAATCATGGCGACCCCGCGCGATTCCGCCGCCGCGATCGACTCCTCGTCGCGGACCGATCCCCCGGGTTGCGCGATCGCAACGATTCCCGCTTCCGCGGCCAGCTCGACCGAGTCAGGAAACGGAAAGAACGCATCCGAGCAGAGAACGCTTCCGCGAACGTCCTTCCCCGAGCGCTCCGCCTTGAGAAGCGCGAGCCGCACCGAATCCACCCGGGAGGACTGGCCCGCGCCGATTCCGAGCGTCCGGCCGCCCTTCGCGATCACGATGGCGTTGGACACGACGTGGCGCGTGACGCGCCACGCGAAACGAAGATCGCGCTCCTGATCGCGGGTCGGCCGCTTCGAGGTCGCCGCCCTCCATTCCTCGAAGCGCGGTGGACCGGGCGCCGTCTCCGCGAGGAGCCCGCCCAGGAGGCTTCGCATCTTGAGCGACCCCGTCCTCTCGCCCAACGTGCCGGGCACCTCGAGCACGACGAGGTTCTTGCGCAGCTTCGCGAGCCGGTCCGCCGAGGCCGTGACCTCGGGTGCTACGACCACCTCGAAGAAGAACGACCCGACCGCATCCAGCGCGGTCTCGTCGAGAGCCCGGTTCAATCCCAGGATTCCTCCGAAGGCCGAGAGGGAGTCCGCCTCGCGGG
>JACQPZ010000150.1 GCA_016207265.1 Candidatus Latescibacterota bacterium
ACGCGGGTCTCATGGCCGACGAGAACGCTCATGCCGCCTCCGCCGCGCGGGCGATCGCGGCGCGGACCGCCTCGTCCATGTCGCTCAGGGCGATGAGCCCGCGCTGGCTCAGGAGGTCGCGCGCTTCCTTCTCGTTCGTCCCGGTGAGGCGGATCACGATCGGCAGCTTGAGCTTCATCCGATCGAGCGCGGCGAGGAGTCCCCGCGCGACGTCGTCGCAGCGGGTGATGCCGCCGAAGATGTTGAAGAGAACCGCCCTCACGCGCGGGGCGCGCGTGAGGATCCCCATCGCGGCCACGACCTTGTCCGGGTTGGAAGAGCCGCCGATGTCGAGAAAGTTGGCAGGCTTCCCTCCGTAGAGCTGGACGAGATCCATGGTCGCCATGGCGAGCCCCGCCCCGTTCACGATGCAGCCGATCGAGCCGTCGAGCTTCACGTAGGAGAGCCCCTGTTCCCGGGCCTCGACCTCTCCGGGATCCTCCGCCTCCCGGTCGCGCAGCGCGGCGAGGTCGGCGTGGCGGTCGAGCGCGCTGTCGTCGAGGACGATCTTCGCGTCCAGCGCGAGCACAGCGCCGCGGCGGTCCACGACGAGCGGGTTGATCTCGGCCAGGGTCGCGTCCTGGTCGTGGTACACGCGCTCGAGCCGCGCGAGGATCGGAGCGATCTGCTTCCGAACGGCGGGATCCGAGTCGAGGAAGCGGGCCGCGGCGCGGGCCCGGTACGCGGGAAGCCCCCGCGAGTCGATCGGGATCTTGAGGATCTTCTCGGGTCTCGAGCGCGCGACTTCCTCGATGTCGATTCCCCCGGCGGGGCTCACCATCAGCACCGGCCGCTCGTTCCGCCGGTCGAGGACGATCCCGGCGTAGTATTCGCGCGCGATATCGGCCGACGGCGTGACGAGCACCCGGTGGACGTTGAACCCCCGGATTTCCATCCCGAGGATCCGACGGGATTCGCGGGCGAGGTCCTCGCCGTTCGCGACGACCTTGACCCCTCCCGCCTTGCCCCGGCCTCCGATCAGGACCTGGGCTTTCACGACCACCGGATATCCGAGCCGCGCCGCGATCTCGCGCGCTCCCTCGACATCGGTCGCGGTCTCTCCGGGAGGGACCGGGATGCCGGCGGCCCGGAAGAGCTCCTTCGCCTGGTATTCGTGGAGATTCACCGCTTCCGCCGCGGCTTCGCGCGCGGTCCTCTCGCGCCCGCTTTGGGCCGGGAAGGCCCCGCCTTCTTCGCGGCGCGCGCCGTGACGCTTCCCGCCCGGGCTGCGGCTCTTCCCGTCCGGGCTGCGGCTCTTCCCGTCCGGGCCAGCATTTCGCCGATGACGTCGTCGAGCTTCGGCCTCCCGATCTCCTCGAGCTCGTAGCCCACCCGGACGGCCGGGCGTTTCATGGTCAGAAGACGCCTGAGATCGATCGGGGTCGCCACGATCACGACGTCGCACTCGCACGCGTTGATCGTGCGCTCCAGGTCCCGGATCTGCTCCTTGGAGTAGCCCATCGCCGGAAGCAGCGGACCGATGGCCGGGTACTGGGCGAAGGTCTCCTTGATGCCGCCGACGAGCCAGGGGCGCGGGTCCACGATTTCCTTCGCGCCGTAACGTTGCGCGGCGATCACGCCCGCGCCGTACTTCATCTCGCCGTGCGTGAGGGTCGGGCCGTCCTCGATAACCAGGGCCCGCTTCCCGCGGATCCGGTCGGGATGGTCCACGCTGATCGGCGACGCGGCGTCGATGATGACCGCGTCGGGATTCAGGGACTGCACGGACCGGCGCACGGCCTCGATGTTCCGGTAGTCGGTCGTGGTCTCCTTGTTGATCACGACGACGTCGGCGAGTCTCAGGTTCGTCTCCCCGGGATGATAGGAGCGCTCGTGGCCGGGCCGGTGCGGATCGGCCACCACGATCTGGAGATCCGGCTTGAAGAACGAGAAATCGTTGTTCCCGCCGTCCCAGACGATGACCTCCGCCTCCCGCTCCGCCGCGTGGAGGATCTCCGCGTAATCCACCCCCGCGTAGACGATCGTGCCCCGGTCGAGATGCGGCTCGTATTCCTCGCGCTCCTCGATCGTGCACTTGTGGCGCTCGAGATCGGCGTATGTCTCGAAGCGCTGCACGCCCTGGCGGGAGAGGTTCCCGTACGGCATGGGGTGACGGATCGCGACGACCCGCTTCCCCATGGATTTGAGGACTTCGCACACCTTGCGCGTGGTCTGGCTCTTTCCGGACCCCGTGCGCACGGCCGTCACGGCCACGACGGGCACGCGGCTCTTCAGCATCGTGGACTTGGGGCCCATGATCCTGAAATCGCATCCGAGGCTCGCGACCCAGGAGGCCTTGTGCATGACGTACTCGTGGGACACGTCGCTGTAGGCGAAGACCACCTCGTCCACGTCCATCTCGGGGACGAGCTTGGGCAGGTCCTGCTCCGAAACGATGGGGATGCCTTTGGGGTACCTCCGGCCGGCGAGCGAGGACGGGTAGCGCCGGGCGTCGATGCCTGGAATCTGGGTCGAGGCGGTAAACGCGACGACCCGGTACTCGGGGCGGTTCTTGAAGAACGTGTTGAAGTTGTGAAAATCGCGTCCGCCCGCTCCCATGATCACGACACGTCGGATCCGGCTCACTCGAGGCACACCTCCTCCAGAGGTCCCGCGTCAGGGTCGGGGGCGCACCTGCCTGATGCGGCGAAAGCTTCGAGCCGCTCGCCGCGATGATGGACGTCGCCGACCTGGGTCACATCGAATGCACTACCTTGGGAAAACGCAACAGCTTAGCCGCTCCGCGGACGTCCTGTCAAGCTCGCGTCGTGGTCCTGCTCGCGCCGTGGTCCTGGCGCCTAACCGCGGCCGGCTCGGATCCGCTCGGCGAGCTGGGATGAGGAATACCCCGGGATGAGCGGCACGATGTGCACCTCGCCGCCCGAGCGCTCGACGACCTCGCGTCCGACCACGGCGCCCCGATCGTAGTCCCCTCCCTTGACGAGCACGTCCGGAGCGAGCGCCTCGATGAGGCGAAGCGGGGTCTCCTCGTCGAAGAGCACGACGTAGTCGACGTTCGCGAGCGCGGCGACGACCGTCGCGCGGGCGACCTCGCTCTGGACCGGCCGGCCGGGACCCTTGATCGCCCGCACCGAGCGGTCGGAGTTGAGGCCGACGCAGAGTCGGTGCCCCAGGCTCTTTGCGCGGCGCAGAAGCTCCGTGTGGCCCGGATGGATGAGATCGAAACATCCGTTGGTGAAGACGAATCGCTGGCCCAAGGCCC
Organism: Candidatus Latescibacterota bacterium; assembly: GCA_016207265.1. GTDB lineage: Bacteria > Eisenbacteria > RBG-16-71-46 > SZUA-252 > SZUA-252 > WS-7. Next base: position 3,263 of record JACQPZ010000150.1, read on the forward strand.
GCGACGC
>JACQPZ010000152.1 GCA_016207265.1 Candidatus Latescibacterota bacterium
CATCCCGATCATGATGCGGTCCCAGGATGAGCCCGAGGTCCGGGGCCAGGTCATCGAGCCCGTCGTCGCGCACGGCACGAAGCTCATGTCGATGGGCTATCTGAGCGGAGAGATGCCGCTCATCTGGCGGGGGCCGATGGCCCACAAGGCGCTCCAGCAGAGCCTCCTGGGCGTGAACTGGGGAGAGTTGGACTATCTCGTTGTGGACCTCCCGCCCGGAACCGGCGACGTCCACCTCACGCTCGTCCAGACCGTGCCGGTCACGGGGGCCGTGATCGTGTCGACGCCGCAGGACATCGGGCTTCGGATCTCGATGAAGACGCTCCGCATGTTCCAGCAGACCAAGGTCCCCGTCATGGGAATCATCGAGAACATGAGCTACTACGTCTGCCCGCACTGCGGCGGGCGCGACGAGATCTTCGGCCACGGGGGGGCGAAGCTCGCGAGCGAGTCGCTGGGCGTCCCGTTCTTGGGCGAGATCCCCCTCGACCCCGCGATCCGCAAGCACGCCGACTCGGGAACGCCCGTCATCCTCGCGGAGCCTGAATCCGAATCCGCGCGCGCGTTCGGCGACATCGCCGGGAGGCTCGCCCAGCAGATCAGCATCCAGGCGTTCAAGTCGATTCCGCTCACGATCGTCGAGGAGTAGCGGTGCTCACGCTTCCCGAGGAGCGGGCGACACCCGCCGAAATCCGCAAGAAAGGCGGCGAGAGTGTCACGATCCGCTGGGCCGACGGGCACGTGAGCGCCTACGGTGCCCGCTACCTGAGAGGCCGATGCCCGTGCGCGCAGTGCGTGAGCGAAACCTCCGGGGAGCGGATCGTGCTCGAAGAGCACGTCGATCCGCACGTCTCGATCGGCTCGGCCCGCACGGTCGGGAACTACGCGCTCCACTTCGACTGGAGCGACGGGCATACGACCGGGATCTACTCCTTCGACTATCTCCGACGCGTCTGCCCCTGCGCCGCCTGCGCAAACGCCGCTTCCACCTCCTGATCGCGCGAGCATGGATCCCGACGAGCTTCGAAGCCGTGCCGCGGGCATCCGGTGGTTCCATTCCATGGACCTGGGCCACGGGATCGTCACGGAGGGGGACGATGATTCCGCCCGAAAGCTGGGACGGATCCGGCTCCCGGAGCGCTTGGGTGGGCTCTCGGTGCTCGATATCGGGGCATGGGACGGATTCTTCTCCTTCGAGGCGGAGCGCCGGGGCGCGTCGCGCGTTCTCGCGGCCGATTCGTACTGTTGGAGCGGGAAGGACGGCTGCACGAAGGACGGATTCAACCTCGCCCGCCGGGCGCTCCGGTCCAAGGTCGAAGACGTGGAAATCGAGGTCCTCGATCTCGCTCCGGAGCGGGTCGGGACGTTCGACCTCGTTCTCTTCCTGGGCGTCCTCTATCACATGAAGTTCCCGCACGTCGCGCTCGAGCGGGTCGCGAGCGTGACCCAAGACCGCCTGATCCTCGAGACGCACGTCGATCTGCTCCACATGCGGCGGGCCGCGATGGCGATCTACCCCGACCGCGAGCTCGACGGAGATCCCACGAACTGGTGCGGGCCCAACCTCGCGGCCCTCGAGTGGATGCTCCGGGACGTGGGCTTCACGGAGCTCAAGAGGGTTCACCTGAGCCCCGTGTGGTGGAGGGCCGGCCGCGCGGCCAAGCTGGCCGCGCGCGGGAAGGCCGGGTTCCTGCGCTCGCTTTCCCAAGCCCGCGTGGTCTACCACGCCCGCAAGCCTGGAAGACCCGGGCTCCGCGTGGTATCGTGACGGATTGCCGCACCGAGCAATCCGTAGGGAGGATACTCCGTGACCATCCAGACGACGCTCTCCGGCAGCTTCCCGAAGCTGCCGCTCACGCCCGGGCAGTCCAACGTGCGGGTGACGCGGAATCGGCTCGATCAGGGGAAGGCCACCGGGCGCGATCTCTCCGAGGCGATCCGCGAGGCGACGCGACGGATCATCGCGCTCCAGGAATCCGCGGGCATCGACATCCCCGTTGGAGGGCAGGTCGCCTGGGACGACTCGCAGACGTTCGTCGCGCGGGGAATCCGGGGTTTCGAGATCGCGGGGCTGATCCGCTATCTCGACACGAACACGTACTACCGCCAGCCCGAGATCACGGGCCCCATCTCCTGGACGGGGCCGATCACGGCCGAGGACTACCGGTCGGCCCAGGAGATGGCCCACCGCCCCGTGAAGGCGGTGCTCCCCGGGCCCTATTCGCTCTACCGGTTCTCGAAGGACCGCCATTACCGGGAAGCGGCGCCGGCGCTCCGCGCGCTCGGCGAGGCGCTCGCGCTCGAATCGGGGGCGCTCGAAGAGGCCGGAGCCGGGTGGATCCACTTCGAGGAGCCGTGGCTGGGCCGCGCCGCGGCCGCCGACGCGCCTTCGATCCGCGCGGCCCTCGAGCCTTTATTTCACGGCAGGCGGGCCCGAACGACCCTCCACGTGCCATTCCGCTCCCCGGCCGCCGTGTTCGACACGATCCGCGGGCTCGGCTGGACCGCGCTCGGGCTCGATCTCGTTGAATCGCCCGAGGCGTGGGATCTCCTCCCGGAGGTTCCCAAGGGGCGCACCGTGGCGCTCGGCCTGATCGACGCGCGCAACACGAGGCTCGAGGATCCCGCCCGGGTCGCGCAGGCGGTCGATCGCGCACGCTCGATCCGGCCCGACCTCGATTGGCAGCTCTGCCCGACCGCGAGCCTCGAGTACCTGCCGGTCGACCGCGCGGCGATGAAGGTCGCGCGGCTCGCCGAGGCCGCGCGCCTCGCTTCCCGGAACGGAGGATGACCATGCCGCGCGGGCTTTGGACCACGACCGTCGGTAGCTTCCCCAAGCCGCCCCACCTGGAGCGCGCCCGAAACCAGTTCGCGCGCGGAGAGATCACGGCGGAAGCGCTCGAATCGCTCGAGCGCGAGGCCACCGCGGATCTCATCAAGAAGCAGGAAGAGATCGGGCTCGACATCCTCGTGGACGGCGAGCTTTACCGCGGCGACATGACCACGTTCTTCGCGGAACGGATGTCGGGATTCGAGATCTCGAATCCGGTCCGCTCGTACGGAAACCGCTACTACCGGAAGCCGATCGCGGTGGGGCCCATCCGGCGCAACGGTCCGTGGACCGTGGACTGGTGGAAATTCGCGCAGAGCCGGACGAAGAAGCCGGTCAAGGGAATGCTGACGGGGCCCTACACGATGATGGACTGGTCCTTCAACGAGCACTATCCGACACGGGAAGCGATGGCGATGGATCTCGCGGACGCGATCCGGGAGGAAGCGATCGCGCTCGCCGAGGCGGGCGCTCAGTACATCCAGGTGGACGAGCCCGCGGTCTCGGTGCGCCCCGAGGAGCTGAAGCTTGCGATCCGAGCGCTCGGCCGCGCCGTCGAAGGGGTGAAGGCGAAGACGATCACCCATATCTGCTACGGGGATTTCGACGTGATCTATCCCGCGATGCTCGATCTGCCGGTGGACATGATCGATCTCGAGATGGCGAACAGCCGCTACGACCTCCTCGACCGGTTCCGCCAGCACCCGTTCACGAAGGAGATCGGCTACGGCGTGCTCGACGTCCATTCGCACCGGATCGAGACCCGGGACGAGGTGAAGCGGGGCATCCTGCGCGGCCTCGAATTGCTGAAGCCCGAGCAGATGTACGTCGATCCCGATTGCGGCCTCAAGACCCGCACCGTGGAAGAGGCGATGGAGAAGCTCGCGGTCATGGTGGCCGCGGTGCGGGAGGTCCGGGAGGAGCGGGGCATCACGGCGTGACGTCCACGGCCTCGGCCGATCTCTCGGGCCTGAAGATCGACCGCGAGGCTCCACCGCCCCCATCCCTCCTCAGGCGCCGCGGTCCGATTCTGGCGGTGGCGGCCGCGATCGCGATTCTCGTCTTGGGCGCCCTCCTTATCGCGCGGGTCGTGAATCCTCCCGCCGTCCGCGTCGCCGTCGCGCGCGCGGAGTCCCTCGGCGGCGTTCCCGGCACGAGCGCGACCGAGATCCTGACCGCGAACGGGTACGTGGTCGCCCGGCAGCGCGCCTCGGTCTCCACCGAGGTCGCGGGACGGCTCAAGCAGCTCTTCGTGGAAGAGGGCAGCCGGGTCGCGCAGGGAGAGGTCCTCGGCGTGCTCCAGAACGCGGACCAGGAATCCGCCCTGGAAAGCGCGCGCGCGGAGCTAGCGGCGGCGCACGCGCGGGCGGCCGAGGCGGCCGCTTCCGCCCGCGAGAGCGCGCTCATGCGGAACCGGGCGGAGCGGCTCCGCTCGCAGGGGCTCGTGAGCCAATCCGAGATGGACCAGGCCGAGGCGCGGGACGACGTGGCGCGGGCGCGGGTGAGGAGCGCCGAGGCCGACGTGAAGAACGCCGAGGCGCGGCTTCAGGCCGCGCAGGTCGCGTACGACAAGACCTTCATCCGGGCTCCCTTCGCGGGCGCCGTCCTCCGCAAGGAAGCCGAAGTGGGGGAGATCGTGAGCCCGATTCCTTCGAGCGGCGGGCTCACCCGCGGCGCGATCGTGACGATGGCGAACCTCGCCTCGCTGGAAGGGGAAGTGGACGTGAACGAGGGCTACGTCGCCCGCGTCCGGGAGGGCATGCGGGCCGAGATCACGCTCGATGCGTATCCGAGCGAGCGATTCCCCGGGAGCGTCCGTCAGATCGTGCCCACGGCCGACCGGCAGAAGGCGACGGTGCTCGTCAAGGTGGCGTTCGATCGGCTCGATCCCCGCGTCCTCCCGGAGATGGGCGTCAAGGTGACCTTCCTCGCCGACGCAGCGCCTCCGGGCGCCGGGGGAGGATCGGGCGCGGGGCAGGCGGCCCCGGCCGTCTCGATCCCGAAGACGGCGGTCCGCGAATCGGATGGGCGGGCCGTGGTCTACGTGGTCGAGGGAGGACGCGCCGCGATGCGCGGCGTCTCGCCCCGCCCGCTCACGGGAGACCGCGTCGCGGTGAGCGGCGGGATCGCGCCCGGCGAGCTGGTCATCGTGGAAGCGCCGCCGACTCTGGCTGACAACGTCCGCGTGCGGGTGAAATAGCCCGGCGGAGGAGACTCGTGGGGAACGAAAACGGCTTCCTGGTCGCGCTGCGCGACGTGCACAAGGTGTACCACCGGGACCGGATCGAGATCCCGGTGCTCCAGGGGATCAACCTCGAGGTCCGAGAGGGCGAGTTTCTGGCCCTCATGGGGCCGAGCGGCTCGGGGAAGTCCACGTTGCTCAATCTGATCGCCGGCATCGACAGCCCGACGAAGGGAGAAGTCCACGTCGCCGGGGAATCGCTCGGCACGCTCCGGCCCAAGCGACTCGCCGCGTGGCGCGCGCGGCACATCGGGTTCATCTTCCAGCTCTACAACCTGATCCCCGTCCTGACCGCCTACCAAAACGTGGAGCTTCCGCTCCTCCTGACCCGGCTCTCGGGGAAGGAGCGCAAGCGCCGGGTCCACTTCGCGCTCGAGCTGGTGGGGCTTCGGGTCCGCGCGAGCCATTCGCCGCGCGCCCTTTCGGGCGGCGAGGAGCAGCGCGTCGCGATCGCGCGCGCCATCGTCGCCGACCCCACGCTCCTCGTCGCCGACGAGCCCACGGGGGATCTCGACGCGAAGAACGCGGCCGAGATCCTCACGCTCCTCCAACGGCTCAACGCGGAGCTCAAGAAGACGGTCATCATGGTGACGCACGACCCGCACGCCGCCGCGCGGGCCCACCTGACGCTCCACCTCGACAAAGGGGTCCTTCAGCCGTGAAGTTCATGCGCTTCGTCGCCGCGAACCTGCTCCGGGCGAAGCGCAGGACCTTCCTGACCGTCTTCTCGATCGCGATCTCGCTCTTTCTCTTCTGCACCCTCCGGACGGTCCTCACGTCCTTCGAGGCCTCGCTCCGCGCGTCCGACGCCTCCCGGCTCGTGGTCCGCCACGGCGCGTCCCTCGTCTTCCCGCTGCCGCTCTCGTACCGGGAGCGACTCAAGCAGGTATCGGGCGTCACGGGGGTCACCTACGGGAACTGGTTCGGGGGCTACTACCAGGATCCGAAGAACCATTTCGCCCAGTTCGCCATGGACACGCGCACGTTCCTCGACCTCTTCCCCGAGTGCGTCCTCCCGCCGGCCGAGGCGGAGGCGTTCCGCGCCGAGCGGACCGCGTGCATCGTGGGCCGGAGCCTCGCGCGCAAGTACGGCTGGAAGATCGGAGACCAGGTCCCGATCATCGGCACGATCTTTCCGGGAGAGTGGATGTTCACCCTCCGCGGAGTGTACGAGGGACGGTCCAAGGACGTGGACGAGAACACGCTCTTCTTCCATTGGGATTACCTGAACGAATCGCTCCCCGAGGTGAGGAGGAGCCAGGTTGGAGTCTACTGGTTGAGGATCGCGAGGGCGGACCTCGCCGCGGCCGTCAGCGATCGCGTGGACGCGCTCTTCGAGAACAGCCCGCAGCCGACCAAGACCGAGACCGAGAAGGCCTTCCAGGCGGGGTTCATCTCGATGATCGGGAACATCCAGCTCCTGCTAGCGATCATCGGCTCGGCGATCGTCTTCGCGATCATGCTCGTCACGATCAACACGATGATGATGGCCGCGCGCGAGCGGACGACCGAGATCGCGGTCCTCAAGACTCTCGGATTCGGAGACGGGCTCATCCTTCGTCTCGTGGGCGCGGAGGCGCTGGTTCTTTCGCTCCTGGGAGGGATCCTCGGGTGCGGCCTCGCGGCGGTCGTGTTTCACGAAAGCGATTTTACGGCGGGAGGATTCTTCCCCAACTTCCGGGTGCTCCCCGGAACGGTCGTCCAGGGCCTCCTCCTCGCCTCGCTGATGGGGATCCTGAGCGGGATCGTCCCCTCGTTCCAGGCCGCTCGACTCAGGATCGCGGCCGCGCTCCGCAAGGTGGCTTGAGCCGGCGATGGGAATCCCGCTCGCGTACAACCTGCGAAACCTCCTCGTACGTAAGACAAGCACGGCGCTGACGGCGCTCGGGATCGGGCTCGTCTCGTGGGTGTTCATCTTCACGCTGGCGCTCGCGGGCGGATTCGAGTCGGCGCTCCGGACCACGGGCTCGCCCGAGAACCTCATCGCGATCCGGAGCGGATCGACCGCGGAGCTGACGAGCATCGTGACGCGGGACGCCGCGGCCATCGTCGAGAGCCAGCCCGAGGTGGCCCGCGCGCCGGACGGCCGGCCGCTCGCGACGCGCGAGCTCGTCGTGCTCTGGAATCTGGAGCGGAAGAGCGGAACTCCCACGAACGTCGTGGTCCGCGGCGTGACGGCTCGATCGCTCTCGCTCCGCCCGAAGATCCGGCTGATCGAGGGGCGGCTCTTTGAGCCGGGTCTCGAGGAGGTCGTCGTCGGAAGGCTGGTCTCCCAGCGGTTCGCGCACGGCTCGGTCGGGGATCGGATCAAGCTGGCGGGGCGGCAGTGGTCGATCGTCGGCGTGTTCGACTCGGACGGCGCGTCGTTCGACTCCGAGGTATGGGGCGACGTGGAGCTCTTCATGCCGGTGTTCGACCGACCCGTCTACCAGAGCGTGACCTTCCGGCTCGACGATCCGTCGCATCTCGAAGCCGTGCGCGGCCGGTTGGAGGCGGACCCCCGGATGAGCGTTCAGGTGAAGCGGGAGGATGAGTTCTACGCCGCGCAATCCGCCACGCTCGCGGCGCTCCTCCGGGGCCTCGGGCTCTTCGTGACGCTCATCATGGCGCTGGGCGCGATCTCCGGCGCGCTCAACACGATGTACGCCGCGGTCGGCTCCCGCACGAAGGAGATCGGAACCCTGCTCGCGCTGGGATTCTCCCGGGGCTCGGTCCTTTTCTCCTTCCTCGTGGAATCGGTGCTGCTCGCCTCCTTCGGCGGGTTGCTGGGATGCGTCTTCGCGCTTCCCGTGAACGGGATCACGACCAGCACGATGAACTTCGCGTCGTTCAGCGAGATCGCGTTCCGATTCCAGGTGACCCCTCCCGTGCTTCTCGCCGGAATGCTCTTCGCGGCGATCATGGGCTTGGTCGGCGGATTCTTCCCCGCGAGGAACGCCGCGCGTCGCGTCCTCATCGAAGCGCTCCGCGAAGCCTGACGGCGGGGCCGGCGCGTGGCGGGGCCGGCGCGTTGACCCTCCTCTCTCGCTGTGCTAGCGTCGGCCTCCCATGAACCGGCGCCCGATCCGAATCGGAGTCCGCGACAATCGCCTCTGCCGCATCCTGGGCGAGCAGGTCGCGGAACTCCTGAGACCCCACCTCGGCGCGACGGAGTGCACGCTCGTTCCGATCGGACACGCCGTGGAGCGGGGACGCGGGAATCCCCATCGCTGGCCCGGGCTCGCGCTCGAGCAGGCGCTCGTACAGGGCGAGGTCGACCTCGCCGTCCAGAACGTGAAGGACCTCGCGCCCGATCCCCCCGCGGGAATCGTCATCGCGGCCGTGACCGAACGATTCACGCCGTTCGACGTGCTGATCGCGCGGGACGGCGTCATCGTGGACGAGCTGCCGGAGGGATCGGCGATCAGCGCCCACACGCCGACGCGCCGGGCGCAGCTCCTCCACTACCGCGACGACCTTTCCATCGTGGATTTCTCGGGAAGTCTCGATGACCGGATCCGCAAGCTCGAGATGGGCGAGTTCGACGGGCTCGTCGTCTCCGCCTCGGCGGTCGAGCACCTGGGTTGCCAGGATCGCGTCACGGAGGTCTTCACGACGGAAGTGCTGGTTCCGGCGCCCGGTCAGGGCGCCCTGGCCCTCGAAGCGCTCAGGGGCGCCAAGGAGCTCATCAAGGTTGCGAAGCGCCTCGACGATCCGATCGCCCGCGCGGAGATCGGCGCCGAGCGCGCGTTCCTTCGCGAGGTGACGGCCGATCCTTCCGTCCCCGTCGGCGCGCTGGCCAAGCTGGACGGGAGCGTCCTCCACCTCGAAGGCGTGATCGCCGACCGCGACGGGCTCAAGCTCTACCGGGACGAAGAGGAGGGAAAGGCGGGCGACGAGGAACAGGTCGGCGCGCGGCTCGCCCGCCGGCTCCTGCTCGACGGCGCCCGCGGGATGCTCTCCCAGGCCGGAACCGGATCACGCTAGAAGCCATGCTCGATCTCAAGAGAATCCGCGCGGAGCCCGAGCGGGTGCGGGAAGCGATCGCCCTCAAGAAGACGAAGGCCGATCTGGATCGGGTCCTGGCGCTCGACGAGCGCCGCCGCGAGCTGCTCGTTACGGCCGAGCGGCTGAAGCATGAGCGGAACGAGACCTCCGAAGAGATCGGCCGGCTCAAGAAGGCCGGGCGGGACGCCTCTGAGAAAGTCGCCGCGATGAAGCGGGCCGGCGATGAGATCAAGTCGCTGGACGCCCGGATCGCGGAAGTCGAAGCCGATCTCGACCGGATCCTGGTCTGGATCCCGAACGTGCCGCACGAGTCGGTCCCCAAGGCGGACGACGCTTCGGGGAACGTGATCGTCCGGGAGGCGGCGGCGATCCGCGAGTTCGGCTTCGCGCCGAAACCGCACTGGGAGATCGCCGAGTCGCTGAAACTCCTCGACTTCGAGCGGGCGGGAAAGATCGCGGGCGCGGGCTTTCTTCTCTTCACGGCCCGGGGCGCGCACCTCGAGCGCGCGTTGATCCAATTCATGCTCGATCACCACGTCCGAAGGGGCTACGTGGAGGTCTCGCCGCCCCATCTCGTGCGGCGCGAGTGCCTGTTCGCGACGGGGCAGCTCCCCAAGCTCGAGGAGGACATGTACCGCCTTGGGGACGACGACCTCTTCCTGAATCCCACCGCGGAAGTCCCGATCACGAACATCTACCGCGAGGAGATTCTGGACGGCGCGATGCTTCCCATCCGGCACGTGGGCTATTGCGCGAGCTACCGCCGGGAGGCCGGCTCGTACGGGCGCGATACGCGGGGCATGATCCGGGTCCACCAGTTCGACAAGGTGGAGCTCGTCAAGTTCGTGAGGCCGGAAACCTCCTACGAGGAGCACGAAACACTCCTCCGAGACAGCGGATCGGTGCTCGAGGCGCTCGAGCTTCCGTACCGCGTGCTGCTCCTCGCGGCCGGCGACCTGAGCTTCGCCGGAGCCAAATGCTACGACCTCGAGACCTGGGCGCCCGGAGAAGGGCGATGGCTCGAGGTATCGTCCTGCACGAATTTCGAGGATTTCCAGGCACGCCGGGCGGGGATCCGCTACCGCCCCGATTCCGGAGCCAAGGCCGAATTCGTCCACACGTTGAACGCGTCGGGCTTGGCGCTGCCGCGGACGTTCGCGACGCTGCTCGAATACCACCAGACCGAACGGGGCACGGTGCGCGTTCCGGACGCCCTGGTTCCCTATCTCGGCGGCGTGCGGGAGCTCGGGCCTCCCTGAGGCCCGTTCCATGCCCCAATCCCGCGCCGCCCGGCCTCGGACGGTCCGGCCGCTCTCCTACAAGGTCTTCCTCTTCCTCGCCGTCATCGCGCTCATGGCGGCGCTCGTCGTCCACACGAACTACGTGGTGAACCGTCTGAACCGGGAGACGGAGAATCTCTGTTACGTCCTCGCGCGGTTCTTCGCGGTCTCCACGTTCCGCGCCGCCGAGGACCCGACGCTCCGCCCGATCTTCCGGGAAGTCATCGGGAGCATCAATTTCCCGATCATCCTGACCGACCCTCGCGGGATTCCGCGCGCATGGAAGCACATCGGGATTCCCGCGACCGCGGTATCCGACTCGGCGCTCGACCACGCGGCCGAAACCGGCGAGATCCCGCCTCCGGTGAGGCGGATCCAGGAAGCGGCCGCGCGTCTCGACCGGCGCCACGCCCCGGTGCCGGTCGTCCGGCTGGGGAATCCGGGCGTCCTGGGCCTCGTCCACTACGGCGAGCCGGCGCTCGTGGCGCAGCTCCGATGGGTGCCGTACGTGGAATTCGGCGTGATCCTCGCGCTCTTCGTGTTCGGATTCGTGGGGTTTCGGAGCATCATGGCGGGGGAGCAGCGTTCGCTCTGGGCAGCGCTCGCCAAGGAAACGGCCCACCAGCTCGGGACGCCGCTCTCGTCGCTCCTCGGGTGGAACGCGCATCTGCGCGAGGCGGCCGCGGGCGGGACCGTCGAGCCGCGGAAGATCGAGGAGATCGCATCGGAGGTGGATCTCGATCTCGCCCGGCTCGACAAGGTCGCGTCGCGGTTCGGCCAGGTGGGGTCGGTCCCGGTCCTCAAGGAAGGAGATCTCGCGAGAACCGTCTCGAGCGTCGTGGGCTACTTCCGACACCGGGTGGCGCACCTGGGTCGCGACGTCACGTTTGTCGAGAGCTACGAGCCGATCCCCAGAGTTCTCTTCCACGAGCAGTTGGTGGAGTGGGTCGTCGAGAACCTGATCCGAAACGCGATCGACGCGACCGACAAGTGGCAGGGGACGATCGAGGTGACCATCGCCTGGCGCCGGGAACGCCGCGAGGTCGAGCTGAGGGTGCGGGACAACGGCCGGGGCATGACGGCCGCCGAGCGGCGGCACGCGTTCGACGCCGGGTTCACGACCAAGCGGCGGGGATGGGGCCTCGGCCTCGCGCTTGCGAGACGCGTCGTGCGCGAGTATCATCATGGGAGGATTTCCATCGTGGAGACCATCCCGGGCCAGGGAACGACCGTGGCCGTCGTGCTGCCCGTGGCTTCTTCCTCGAACTCCGGCTCCGCATAGCCTCCGGAAACCCATGGCGCCTCAAGATCGAAAAATCCTCTGGGCGGACGACGAGATCGACCTCCTGAAGTCCCATATCCTGCTTCTGGAATCGAAGGGGTACAAGGTGACCTCCGTCTCGAACGGAAACGACGCCGTCGCGTGCGCGGCCCGCGAAAAGTACGACGTGGTTCTGCTCGACGAATCGATGCCGGGGCTCGGCGGGCTCGCCACGCTCGAGGCGATCAAGGAGCACGATCCCTCCGTGCCGGTGGTGCTCGTCACGAAGAACGAGGCGGAATCGCTCATGGACGAGGCGATCGGGAGGCGGATCGACGACTACCTGATCAAGCCGGTCCGGCCGACGCAGATCTTCCTCGCGCTCAAGCGGCTCCTTGAATCCGACCGGCTTCAAGAGGGGCAGCGCGCCCGCGACTACGTCGCGGAGCTGGCGCGCCTCCGCGCGGAATCGGCGGGCGGCCTCGACTGGCGCGGGTGGGTCGACCTCTACGCGCGCAGCGCGCAGTGGGACGTGGAGCTGGATCAGGTCGACGACGAGGGATTGAAGCAGGCCCACGCGGACCAGAGGCGCGAGCTGAACGTCGAGTTCGGCCGGTACGTGGAGGCGAACTACGAGGCGTGGCTCGGCGGCGGAGACGGCCCGCCGCTCTCGACGGCCGTGGTGGAGCGCTGGGTGGCGCCCCATCTGCGCGCGAAGCGCCGCGTCTACTTCATCGTCGTCGACTGCATGAGGCTCGACCAGTGGCTCACGGTCGAGCCTCTGGTGCGGGAGTTCTTCGACGTGGCCGCGGGCTACCACGTCTCGATCCTGCCGACCGCCACGCCGTACTCGAGGAACGCGATCTTCTCGGGGCTCTACCCCGAGGCGATCCAGCGCATGCATCCCGAATTCTGGCACGAGGGCGCGGGGGACGAGCGGAGCAAGAACCGCTACGAGCGGCAGCTCCTGGATCTCCTGCTGCGCCGGCTCTCGGTGGAGCTCGCCTCGCCGCACAAGTACATCAAGATCTACAACGCCGAGGAGGCGAACAACGTCCGGCGGAACATCGTGACGTTCCAGCAGATCCCGCTCGTGGCGCTCGTCTTCAATTTCCTGGACATGCTCACCCACGGGCGCTCCGAGTCGGATCTCCTTCGCGAGCTGGCGCCGGACGAGTCCGCGTTCCGTTCGGTCATGCGCTCCTGGTTCCTCCATTCGTCGCTCTTCGACGCCCTCAAGTGGATGGCGAAGCAGGACTGCGTGGTCGTCGTCACGACCGATCACGGAGCGGTCCTGAGCCGCCGTTCCGCCCTGGTGTACGGGAATCGGGAGACCTCCACGAATCTCCGATTCAAATTCGGCTCGAATCTCGTCTGCGATCCCAAGCACGCCGTGCACGTCAAGGACCCGGCCCGGTTCCGCCTTCCCGCCGACCAGGGGAACAAGCACTACATCATCGCGAAGGAAGACTTCTATTTCGTCTACCCGACGAATTTCCACGAGTACGAGAACAAGTACCGGGGGAGCTTCCAGCACGGCGGCATCTCGCTCGAGGAGATGATCCTTCCCACGGTCACCCTCACCCCGCGGGGCTGACGCCGTGGACGTGGAGGTGCGCTCGCTCCTCGCGGGCGCGGGCGAGACGCGCGCGTTCGGGAGGCGTCTGGGATCGCTGCTTCGCCCGGGCGACTGGGTGGCGCTCACCGGAGACCTCGGATCGGGAAAGACGACGCTCGTCTCGGGCGTCGTGGAGGGGATCCACTCCGGCCTAAGGAGCCGAAGCCCCACGTACGTCCGGGTGGAGCTCTACGGGGAATCCCCCACGATCGTCCATGCGGACCTCTACCGGCTGGAGTCGGCCGCGGAATGGGACACGCTCGGCATCGAAGATCTCGCCGGGGCCGACGCGATCGTGCTCGTCGAGTGGGCCGACCGCGCGCTGGATCGCCTGGCCAAGGAGCGGCTCGATCTTTCGCTTCGGATTTCGGGCGAGGGCGCCCGTGAGCTGAGGATCGTGCCGAAAGGCGGGCGGTGGACGGGCATCGTGAGGGCCGGCGCTCTGGATCGGGAACACTGGGGCCATGCGCTCGATCCTCGGGATTGACACGGCGGGTCCGATCGGGTCGGTCGCCCTCGCGGAAGACGGAGCGGCCGCAGCGTGGGAGATCCTCCCTCCCGGCGGGCACTCGGGCGCTCTCGCGGAAGCCGTGGGGCGGCTGGTGCGCGGGCGCGGAGCCGACCTCTCGAATCTCACCGGCATCGCGGTTTCGAGCGGACCCGGCTCCTTCACCGGGCTCAGGATCGGGCTCGCGTGGGCCAAGGGGTTCTGCTTCGTCCGGGGCATCCCGATCGTGCTCATCTCCTCGCACGAGGCGCTCGCGCATCGCCACCGTGCCGCGGGGACGCGGGTCGGAACCCTGCTCCCGGGAGGTCGCGGCGAGGTTCAATGGGCGGTCTGGGAAGGCGGATCCCGCGCGAGTCTTGTCCACGGGCCGGACCGCGTCCCCGAAGAGGGACTGGGCGGGGCGTTGCGCGCCGCCGCCCCGCCGATCGGCGCAGTTCTCGTCGCTGGCATCGACCTCGCGCCGGAGATCCGCGGAGCGCTAAAGGCGCAGGGATACACGATCCTCGGCGATTCGGAGCCGGGCCCCGGAGCTTCGGTCGCGGATCGATCGTCCTCCCATCCGCCCACGGCGGCGTCGGTCGCCGAGCTGGGGGATCGGGAGATCCTCGAGGGTCGCGCGGCCGATCCGATCGCGGCCGCCCCGGCATACGGCCGGGCGCCCAACGCCCGGAGGCCCGCGCGGTGACCGAGACGAACGACGTCCGGATCGTGCCGCTCTCGAAGGAGCATCTCGACGAGGTCGTCCGCATCGAGCGGGCTTCGTTCAGCGACCCGTGGACCCGCGGCATGTTCGAATCGGAGCTGGACGTGGCTGCCCGGGGCTACGCCCGCGCCGCGGTCCGGGCGGGGAAGCTCGTGGGGTATCTCTTTGCGGTGATCATTCCGGACGAAGCCCACCTCGGGAACCTGGCCGTCCGTCCCGATGCCCGGAGGCAGGGAATCGCCCGCCGGCTCCTCGGGGAGCTCCTCCGGGACGGCCGCCGCTCGGGCGTGCGGCGGGTGACGCTGGAGGTGCGCGAATCCAACGGATCGGCTCGCAACTTCTATTACAGGAACGACTTCATCGATATCGCCATCCGAAAGAACTACTATCGGAGCCCGGTCGAGGATGCTATCGTCATGTATCGCATCCTCCCGGAGGATCCGAGCGAATGAGCTGGATCAAGAAGGCCAAGGAAGGGCTCAAGGCGCCGCAACGAAAACGGGACCTCCCCGACGGGCTCTGGACCAAGTGCGAGGACTGCGGCGAGATCCTGTACCACAAGGAACTCGAGCGCAACCTCTGGACCTGCACCAAGTGCTCGTACCATTTCCGCATTCCCGCCCGCGCCTACCTCAAGATCCTCCTCGACGAAGGATCGTTCGTGGAGCGCTTCTCGGAGGTGGTGTCGACCGATCCGCTCCGCTTCCGTGACACGAAACGCTACGCCGATCGACTGAAGAAGGCGCGCGAGGAGACCTCGCTCAGCGAGGCCGTCATCGCGGGCGAGGGCGCGGTCGACGGCCACCCGCTCGTGATCGCCGTCATGGATTTCTCGTTCCTGGGCGGAAGTCTCGCGTCGGCCGCCGGGGAGCGGATCGCGCGATGCATCATGCTTTCCCTGGAAACCCGGCATCCGCTCGTGATCCTTTCCTCGTCGGGCGGCGCGCGGATGTTCGAGGGAATCCTCTCGCTGATGCAGATGGCGAAGACGAACGCGCTCCTCGCCCGCCT
The DNA here is from genome assembly GCA_016207265.1 of Candidatus Latescibacterota bacterium. GTDB lineage: Bacteria > Eisenbacteria > RBG-16-71-46 > SZUA-252 > SZUA-252 > WS-7. Next base: position 15,441 of record JACQPZ010000152.1, read on the forward strand.
TTCCGACGCGGGCGTTCCATACATCTCGATCATGACCCATCCGACCACCGGCGGCGTCACGGCAAGCTTCGCCTCGGTGGGAGACGTCCTTCTGGCCGAGCCGCGGGCCCTCATCGGCTTCGCGGGCCCGCGCGTGATCAAGCAGACGATCAACCAGGAG
>JACQPZ010000153.1 GCA_016207265.1 Candidatus Latescibacterota bacterium
ATCTCGCTCCTCCGAGTCCCGGGGCTCGGCGAGAACTCGATCTCGCTCGAGGGTCGGATCGACCGGATGGAGCGCACCAAGCCTTCGGGGCCGAGCAGCACGGAAGGATCGGCCCAGCTTACGTTGGGGCATCGTTTCGATCTCGGAGGCGGCAGGTAGCGCGATCAACACCGTCGAGTATCCGACACCGGCGCGGTCGCCGCCGGAGTCGCCCCGGCGCGGTGCGCTCCGTCTCAAGCCCCGGCCTCGCCTCTCGTTCCGTCGCGACGCGGCACCGCGTCCCACACTCCGTCGCCTGGAACGCTTCCTGCTCCCCGCTCGACCAATCGCGCTCCTCGGCACCCATCGCCCGCGGCGAAAGCCGCGGCCAGGAAGGAGGGTGCCACCATGAAGGTCATCGGATTCGCTCTCGCCGGCTCCATTCTCGCGCTCACGATCACGGGATGCCTGAGGCACGAGGAGAAACGTCTGGTGAATCCGGCGCCGCCTGCCGGGACGGCGCGGAGCGAGGTCGCGGAGGCACATTGGATCTTCCAGGGATCGGAACTCACGCAGGCGGTGCAGGCGGCCTCGGCGAGTCCGCTCGTTCGCCGCGCCTTGGTCGAGGCCCCGCAGCCCAATCTTCGCTTCCGGTCGGAGTCCGCGATCGCGGCCGTGGGCCTCGGAACCGACGGGCTGCGGTATCGCGTCACCATCCTCCCGTATGCCGATCCCGCCGATCCGAACCGGGCCACGTTCCTCACGCTCCTCTCGCGGGACAGCCTCGAGATGTGTCAACGGTCGGAGCTGCTCGCGAGCCCTACCCGCGTGAGCCCCGACTCGGGCTACGCGCCGATCACGATCTTCGGCCGGACGCTCTATCTCCGGGAGGACGCGGCGTACGTCCCGGCAAACGACGGCTCGGCACGCCTCTCGCCGGAACGCTTCAATAAACAGAAGTTCATGGCTTGTCTCTTCGCGGGGTTGCAGATGGTCGGGAGAATCTCGGACTCGATCTGCTCGGGAGTGCCCGACTATCCGAGGTGCATGGCCATTTCGAACACGGTCGGCACCGTGGTGGTCGCGATCGGCTGTGGAATCTTCGCCTTCTTCGGGTAGGCGGCCCCATGCGAGCGCGATCGGTTCTCTTCGGCGCCCTGTCCGTCGCGGCCGGATTCGGCTTCGGCCTTCTCTTGCCGCGCTCCTGGGGTTTCGAGGCTCCCTATGGGTTTCTCTTCGGTGGGGGGATTCTTCTTCTCGGGTTTCGGGGCCGGTCGCCGCTTCGCGCGGCCGCGTTCCTCTCCCTGACTTGGCTATTTCTCTACCTGAGCTACGGGGCGCCCGAGCGGACCGACCTGACCTGGCCGCTCGCCACGATCGCGTCGTGGAGCATGGTTGAGACGTGGCTCGGCCGGGGTCGGACCCAAGACGGGCGACCCTAGCGCCTCTGTCTTGCGGCGCGCGCCGTCTGCACGCGCGGGGCTTTCTCGTCCTTGCGCCGCGGGCGGGCGCGCGCCCGCTTCGCCTTCGCGCGCTTTCTGCTCTTCGCCTGTCGCCGCGCCTCTCGCGCCGCCTCCCGCGCCTCCAGCTCGGCGATCCGCTCGGCGACCCCCACGAAGGCGTAGCGGAAGACTTCGTCCACCGCGCCGACCGGGATCAGGGTCATCTTGGAGCGGACGGTTTCGGGGATCTCCACGAGATCCTTCTGATTATCCGAAGGGAAGACGACCGTCTTGATCCCGGCGCGGTAGGCCGCCATGACCTTTTCTTTGAGTCCGCCGACCGCGATGACCTTTCCGCGCAGCGACACCTCTCCGGTCATCGCGACGTCGTTCCGGATCGGCGCCTCGGCGAGCGCGGAGGCGATCGCCATCGTGATCGTGATCCCCGCCGACGGGCCGTCCTTCGGGACCGCGCCCTCCGGGAAGTGGATGTGGAGGTCGTACTCGTCGAAGACCTCGGGGTCGATTCCCAGAAGCTCGGCCCGCGCGCGAACGTAGCTGTGCGCGGCCTGAACCGACTCCTTCATGACGTCGCCGAGCTGGCCGGTCACGATGACGCGGCCCGCGCCGCGCATCTTGAGAGCCTCGATGAGCAGGAGATCTCCGCCGGTCGTCGTCCAGGCGAGCCCGGTGGCCACGCCGACCTCGGCGTGGCCTTCGGCCGTCTCGGGGAGCACGTACGGAGGCCCGAGGAGCTTCTCGATGTCGGCCTCGCCGAAGACCCACTGCCCCGTGTAGCCGGTGGTCCGCTGCCGCGCGCACTTGCGGCACAGGGTCTCGACCGCGCGCTCGAGCTGCCGCACGCCGGCCTCGCGCGAGTACTCGCGGATCATCGTGACGATCGCGGCGTCCTCGAGGCGGATATCCCCCTCGTGGAGCCCGTGCTCCAGCGCCTCGCGCGGGATCAGGTGCCGCTTCGCGATCTCGATCTTCTCCTCCTCCATGTATCCGGGGATCTGGATGACCTCCAGCCGATCGAGGAGGGGCTGCGGGATGAAGTCGAGCACGTTCGCGGTCGTGATGAACAAAGTCTCGGAGAGATCGAACGGAATCTCGACGTAGTGGTCCACGAAGTGCGCGTTCTGCTCGTGGTCGAGCACCTCGAGCAGGGCGGCCGCGGGGTCTCCCTGGGAGTCGTGCCCCAACTTGTCGATCTCGTCGATCATGAACACGGGATTCGGGCCGCGCACGTCGCGAAGGGCCCGGATGATCTTCCCGGGCCGCGAGCCGATGTACGTCCGGCGATGCCCCAGGATCTCCGCCTCGTCGCGAACCCCGCCCACGCTGACTTTCACGAAATCGCGCCCCATCGCGCGCGCGATCGAGTTTCCGAGCGAGGTCTTCCCCGTCCCCGGCGGTCCGGCGAAGCAGAGGATGGGTCCCCTCAGGTCGTTCTTGAGCTTCAGGACGGCGAGGTATTCGAGGATCCGCTCCTTCACCTTCTCGAGCCCGAAATGCTCCGCGTCGAGGCGCCGCTGGACCTCGTCCAGGTCGATCGGCTGCGGCGCCGGCCTCCCCCAGGGAAGGGCGAGAATCCAATCGATGTAGTTCCGGACGACGCCCGACTCCTGGGAAGACGGCGAGAGATAGCGGAGGCGATTGGCCTCTTCGTGGATCACGGCGCGCACCTGCTGGGGCAGGCCGCCCGACTCCGCGCGGTCGAGGATCTGCCGCGCGAGCATCTCCTGGGGATCCTCCTCGCCGAGGAGGCGGCGGATCTCGGTGAGCTGCTGGCGGAGGAAGAGCTCGCGCTGGCTCTCCTCGACCTGCGCCGCCGCGCGCCGCACCACGTCTTCCGCGACGCTGAGCCTCGCGACCTCGCTGTCCAAGGCGTCCGCCGTGACCACGAGGCGGTCCCCGATGTCGAGCGCCTCGATGACCCTCTGCTTCGTCTCGACCGGAAGCCGGACGATCGATGCCACCGTGTCGGCGAACAGGCCCGGATCTCCGAGGTTCATGCTGAAGATGTTGTCCAGCTCGGGCGGATACGAGTTGTCGAGCTGGGAGATCGTCTTGAGGGATTGGAGGATCCTCGTCGCGAGGATCTGCGCGCGGGAGGGATCCACCGAGACCTCGAGCGGGCAGGAAACGCTCGCCTCCAAGTAGGGCTCGGTGCGGAGGATCTCTTCGATGCCGATCCGGCGCAGCCCTTCCAGGGTGACCTGGACGTTCCCGCCGGGCATGTTGAGGCTCCGGATCACGCGGGCGGCGAGACCGATCTTCCCGAGGTCCTCGGGCCTGAGATCCGCCTCGCGCTTCGCGGGGCTGTAGACCAGCGCGATCAGATCGTCCGGCTCCGCGTGGTCGCGGAGGAGGGCCTTGGACTGCTCCAGACGGATCTGGATCGAGGTGACGCCGAGCGGGAAGACGACGGTGCTCATGAGTGGGAGCACCGGCAGGACCGGCGGAACGTCGCATTCGAGCATGGGGCCGATCTCGGACATCGGTCGCTTGCTCATGGGCGGCGCTCCTTTCGGCCGGGAGATGAAGGCGGCGAGGGGACGACGGCCACGGTACCACAGCCTCCCTGCAAGTGGCCAGTCGCCCCCCGCACACGATCATGGGGCCCAGTCCCCCCCAAAAATCAAAGGGCCACCAGAGGGAGGTACTGATGGCCCGTCGACTCGCCTAACCCGGCTTCGCAGGGGTTCGCCCTCCCCACGGTGCCGTCATTTGCTCTGCTTACCAGCCGGCCTTGCCGCCCGGTCCGATCCCCGCGTACGACACGAACAAGAACGTCACGAACAGAAGAGCTTCCACTTTGTTCACCTCCTTTCGATGCGTTTCGGTTTGCTTCGACGTTGATTGCGCTTCGGGTGCTTCCTTCGGTGCCGCCTCGTGCTTACCAGCCAGCCTTGCCGCCCGGTCCGATCCCCGCGTACGACACGAACAAGAGCGTCACGAACAGAAGAGCTTCCATCTCACACCTCGTTTTGGTTTGGGTCACCGGCCTGACATCGACTCCGAGCTGCTGACGCCGGGACA
>JACQPZ010000151.1 GCA_016207265.1 Candidatus Latescibacterota bacterium
CATCGTCTTAGGGCCGGCCCGGCGGCGCTCCGGCGTATCGCCTCCCGGACCCACTCCCCCTGCTCGCGCGTGCCCCCCCCGCTGTCCGTGCCCGCCGACCGGAGCCTCCCCCCCGCGAACAATCCCGCGACCGACTGCCCGATGTGGGCCGCTCCATCCCCCTCGCCGAGGTGCTCGAGGAGCATCTGGGCCGCCAGGATCGCCCCGATCGGGGACGCCACGTCCTTCCCCGCGTGCTTCGGGGCGGAGCCGTGGATCGGCTCGAACATGGATACGCGGCCCGGATGGATGTTCCCCGAGGCCGCGATCCCCATCCCGCCCTGAATCGCGGCACCCAGGTCGGTGAGAATGTCGCCGAACATGTTCGAGACGACCACCGTGTCGAAGCTTTCCGGGTTCTTGACCATCCACATGCAGGCGGCGTCGATGTAGGCGTGGTCGCGGGTGATCTCGGGGTACCCGCTTCCGACTTCCTCGAACGTCCGGGTCCAGATCTCCATGGCCCCGACCGCGTTCGCCTTGTCCACCAGGGTGAGCTTCCGGGCCTTCGCGCGACGCCGGCACAAATCGAACGCGTAGCGGATCACGCGCTCGACCCCCTTTCGCGTGAAGATCATCTGCTGGACCGCGACCTCGTCGGGGGTGCCCTTCTTCAAAAAGCCCCCGATCCCCGCGTAGACGTCCTCGGTGTTCTCGCGCACCACGATCAGGTCCACGTCCTCGGGGCGCTTCCCTTTGAGCGGGCAGAGGTCCGCGGCGAAGAGCTTCACGGGACGGAGGTTCACGTAGAGGTCGAGGCCGAAGCGGATCCCCGAGATGATCGCGCGCTCGAGCATGCCGACCGGAAGCCGCGGATCGCCGATCGCGCCCAGGAGGATCGCGTCCTGCCCCCGCATCTCCTCGAGCGCGGACGCGGGGAACGTCTCCTTGGTCTTGAGGTAATGATCGGCGCCGAAGGGGTATGTCGTGAGGTCGAGCGCAAATCCACGCATCTCCGCGACGAGACGGAGCGTCTCCACCGCCTCGCGGGTCACCTCGGGGCCGATCCCGTCCCCCGGCAGGACGGCGATCCGGTAGGTCCTAGCCAACGGGCGCGGCTCCAGCCTGGGCCTTCTTGAACTCGCGGATCGCCGCCTCGATCTCGGCTCCCTCGAACACGGTCTCGCGCTGCTTCGCGAGCGCGAACAGGTGCCGGACGAGCTTCGGATCCGGCTCGTGGCCGTGCTCGGTGAGCCAGTGGACCACGTTCGACTCGCCGCACATGGGACCCACATCGATCGCCTGCTTGAGCCCGAGCCACGCGGCCGGAACGCTCGAGTAGACCCGGTCCGCAAGCCAGGCGTCGCCTTTCTTCTTCGCCTTGATCACCGCGGCCGCGTGGACGCCGGTCGCCGTGCGAAACGCGTCCCGGCCGATCGCCGGATAGTTGTAGGGCAAAGGGACCCGGCACGCCCGCGACACGAGGGCGCAGTATTCGGGGAGCGGCCTCAGGTCGGGATCCAGCCATCCGAGGAGCTTGAGGTTGATCAGGATCAAGTCGAGCGGCGCGTTCCCGACGCGCTCGCCGATCCCGAGGATCGTGCCGTGCACGCGATCCGCGCCCGCGCGCAGCGCGGCCAGCGCGTTCGCGACCGCGAGATCGCGATCCCGGTGCCCGTGCCAGTCCACGCCGACCCGCTCCCTCGTCGAGTCCACGACCTCCCGCATGAACCGGACGACCCTCGCCGCGCCCTCCGGCGTGGCGTGCCCGACCGTGTCGGAGACACAGACGCGACGGGCGCCGCTCTCGATCGCGGCCGTGTACAACCGGCGCAGGATCTCCGGCTTCGCCCGGGTCGTGTCCTCGGTCACGTACATGACCGGCACGCCGTTTCGAACCGAGTAGGTCACGGCCTCCTCGGTGTGCCTGAGCATCCGGTCGAGGTCCCAGTCCTCGGCGTACTGTCGGATCGGGCTCGAGCCGATGAACGTTGCCGCCTCGATCCTGAGGCCCGTCTTCTGCGTGATCTCGATGATCGGATCGACGTCGGCCTTGAGGGTCCGCGCCGCGCAGTAAGGCTCGATCGAAAGCTTCGCGCGGACGATCTCCTGCGCGAGCGCGAGGGTCGATTCCCTGGCGCGGGGCCCGGCCCCCGGGAGGCCGATGTCGTTTCCATGGACGCCGATCCGGGCCTGGAAGTGGAGCGCCTGGATCTTCTCCGCGATCGGGGGATCGGCGACCGAAGGGGACTGAAGGCCGTCGCGGAGCGTCTCGTCCACCACCTGGACGGGGCGGGGCGGGCGCTCGGGAGGCTCCTCCCCGACGTTCCAATCGTAGATGAGATCCCGCTCGCTCGGCTGGGTCACGGGAGCGCTTCCAGGACGGCGGCGATTCCCTGCCCGCCGCCGATACACGCGGTCGCAACCCCCCAGCGCTTCTTCCGCCGCCGAAGCTCGAGGAGGAGCGTGAGGATGAGCCGCGTCCCGGTCGCGCCGAGCGGGTGGCCGAGGGCGATCGCGCCCCCGTTCACGTTCGTCCGCTCGCGGGGATTGCCCAGCTCCTTCTCCACCGCGAGATACTGCCCCGCGAAGGCCTCATTGATCTCGAAGAGATCCACGTCCTCCACGCTGAGCCCGACCTGCTTGAGCGCGGCCCGGGTCGAGGGAACGGGTCCGATCCCCATGGTCTCGGGGTCGACCCCGGTCGTAGACCATGCGGCGAGCCGCCCGATCGGCCTCAAGTCCCGCTTCTCCGCGTGACGCGCCGTCGTGACGACCACAGCCGCCGCCCCGTCCACGATGCCGCTCGCGTTCCCGGCCGTGACGAAGCTCTCCTTGCCGAACGCGGGCGCGAGCTTCGCGAGGCCCTCCAGCGTGGCCCCTTCGAAACAGTGGTCGTCTTTGTCCACGACCTTCGCGTCCCGGCCCGGCAGCGTGACCGGCACGATCTCCTCGCCCAAGAGGCAGGAATCGATCGCCCGCCTCCCCTCGGAGATGCTCCGGAAAGCGAACGCGTCCTGCGCCTCCCGGCTGAGGTGGTACCGGCGGGCCAGATTGTCGGAGGTTTGGGCCATATAGAAGCCGCAGTAGGAGTCCTTCAGCGCGACCATGAGGGAATCCTCCAGCGCGCCCTGCCCCAGCTTGATCCCGGAGCGCGCGCCGCGGATCACGAACGGCGCCTGGCTCAGGTTCTCCATCCCGCCCGCGAGCACGAAGCTCGCCTCGCCCAGGAGGAGCATCTGGGCCGCGCTCACGACCGACTGGATCCCCGAGCCGCAGAGCCGGTTCACCGTGAGCGCGGGAACGGGCACCGGCACGCCCGCCTTGAGCGCCACGTGCCGCGCGCCGTAGATCGCGTCGCCGCTCGTCTGGAGCGCGTTCCCCATGACGACGTGATCGATGAGATCCGGAGGCACGTTGGAGCGCTCAAGGGCCGCCTTGGCGGCCGCCGCTCCGAGGTCGATCGCGGATACGTCCTTGAGCGCCCCCCCGGGCTTCCCGTTTCCGGCCCGGCCGCCCACCCACTCGGTCATCGGGGTGCGAGCCCCGTTCAGGATGACGACTTCTTCTCGAGCCATGGAGATCCCGCCTTCCTACTTGGTGGCGTAGTCGTAGAATCCGCGTCCCGATTTCCGGCCCAGATACCCCGCGAGCACCATGCGCTTGAGGAGCGGGGGCGGGGCGAAGCTCGGTTGGCGGAATTCCTCGAACATGATGTTGGCGATGTAGTACGTCGTGTCCAGCCCGACGAAGTCGAGCAGCGTCAGAGGGCCCATGGGATACCCGCAGCCGAGCTTCATCCCGTTGTCGATATCTTCCCGCGACGCGATCCCGGATTCAAGCAGCCTCACCGCGTCGAGGAGATAGGGCACGAGGAGCCGGTTCACGACGAATCCGGGCGTGTCCTTGGCGACCACGGCCGTCTTCCCCAGCTGCTCCACGAAGCCGCGGGCTCGCTCGAACGCCGCCTCCCCCGTCGTGAGCGCGCGGATGATCTCCACGAGCTTCATCAAGGGGACCGGATTGAAGAAATGGAGCCCCAGAACCCGCTCCGGATGGGTCGCGAACGCCGCGATCTCGGTGATCGAGAGCGAGGACGTGTTGCTCGCAAGGACGGCGTCTTTCGCGACGAGCTTGTCGAGCGCGGAAAAGACCTCCCGCTTCGCGGCGATATTCTCCACGACCGCCTCCACGACCAGCTCGCACTTCGAAAGCTCCTCGAGCTTGGTCGTGCCGTGGAGATTCCCCAGAACGCGGTCGCGGTCTTCGGCGGAGACCTTTCCCTTCGCGATCCCGTCCTCGAGGAATTTCCTGATCCTCCCCAGCCCCTTGTCGAGGGTGGGCTGGTCGACCTCCCGGACCCAGGTCTCGATCCCCGCCTGCGCGGATACCTGCGCGATCCCGGATCCCATGAGGCCGCAGCCCACCACCCCCACTCGTTTCAACGATGCCATCGGCACGCTCCTCCTTGAAAGAGGCGCCGGCCCGGACCGCGGGCGGGCGCTAGGTTCGATGAAGCTCGAGCGCGATGCCGAGCCCGCCGCTCACGCAGAGGGTCGCGAGGCCGAGCCTCGATCCGCGCCGCTCCATTTCGTGGACGAGGGTCGTCACGATGCGGGCTCCGGTGCATCCGATCGGGTGCCCCAGCGCGATCGCCCCGCCGTTGACGTTCAGCTTCGACCGGTCCAGCTTGAGCTCGCGGTCGCACGCGAGGACCTGGGCCGCGAACGCTTCGTTCAGCTCGATCAGGTCGTAGTCCCCGAGCGCACGGCCGGTCCGGCCCGTGAGCTTGCGGGTCGCGGGGTCGGGGCCGATCCCCATGATCGATGGATCCACGCCGACCGTCTCGCTCTCGCCGACCCACGCGATCG
>JACQPZ010000165.1 GCA_016207265.1 Candidatus Latescibacterota bacterium
CTGTGGGAATGGATGGCCCGCGCCACCAGCTCCTTCCCCGTTCCCGACTCCCCCTCGATCAGAACCGTGGTCGCCTCGCTCTTCGAGACCTTGCCCACGATGTCCCAGATGCGGCGCATCGAGGGCGCTTCGCCCACGATCTTCGTCTTGAGGAAAGCCTCCAGCTCCCCGCGGCGGAACGCGTCGAGCTGGGTCTCGCGCGCGATCCCGGCCTTCAGCCGTCCGATCGCGAGCACCATCTCGTGCATCTCGTAGGGCTTCTTGAGAAAATCGGTGGCTCCCTGGCGCATCGCCTGGACGGCGGTCGGGAGGTCGCCGAAGGCGGTGATCACCACGACCTTGAGATCGGGCTCGAGGCTCTTCAGCCGGGGCAAGAGCTCGAGACCGCTCCCGTCGGGCAGGCGGAGGTCGAGGATGAGCACGTGCGGCGGATCGCGGCGCACGGACTCCAGCGTCTCAGCGGCCGAGCCGACGGCGTCGACCTCGTATCCCTCGGCCGTGAGCAGCTTGACCAGCGATTTCCGGATCAGCTCCTCGTCGTCCGCGATCCGGATTCGAAGCTTCATCGCGAATCCCTCTCGTCGTCTCCGTCCGGCGTGACCAAAGCCGGGAGGCTGAACTTGAACGCGGCCCCTCCCTGCGCGCTGTTCCGAGCGGTCAGGTTCCCTCCATGCTCCCGCGCGATCTGGAGCGAGATGGAGAGTCCCAGGCCCGTTCCCATCGAGCGGGTCGTGTAGAACGGATCGAAGATCTTGTCCTTCACCTCGTCGGGAATTCCGGGCCCGGTGTCGGCCACCACGACGTCGACGTAGGATTTCTTGTAGCGCGTCCGCCTGAGTCCCGTGCTCACGCGGAGCGTCCCTCCCTCGGGCATGGCCTGGAGCGCGTTGATGGCGAGATTGAGGAAGACCTGCTGCGCCATGTCCGGATCGATGAGCACGTTCGGAAGCTCCTCGTCGAAATCGCGCTCCACGTCGACGCCCGCCTCCTTGCATCGGATCGCGAGATTGTCGAGCACCTTGTCGAGCACTTCCCGGGCGTCGGTCGGGACGGGGCGCGGCGCCTGCGGGCGGGCGAAGAGGAGAAGATCCGTGATGATCTGCTCGATCCGGTCCAGCTCCTTCAGCACGTCGTCGAGATCCTGGCGCCGCGTGTCGCCCGTGCGAAGCTTCGACGCGACGAACTGGACGGTGGTCCGGACGCCCGTGAGTGGATTCCGGATCTCGTGCGCGACGCGGGCCGAAAGCTCACCGAGTGAGATCAGCCGCTCCGTGTTCCGGAAGACCTCCTCTTCCGAGTCCGCGTCGACCAAGTCCTCGACGCGGACCAGAACGCCGCCCGTGTCGCCGAGCGAGCGGACGCTGTAGCGCATGAGCACTTCCCGGTCCGCGACCGAGCCCCGGACTTCGCGGATCGCCCGCCCCGACTCGCCCCGCGCCCCGCGCTCCGGGAGGTACCAGCGCTCGGTTTCCGATTCGAAGACGTCGCTCAGAGGCTTCCCCTCGACCTCGGAGCGGTCGACGCCCCATCCGCGGGCCAGCGTGTCGTTGATCGCGACGATCCGGCGGTCCTCGTCGAGCGCCAGAAGCCCCGTGTCCAGCGCGTCGAGCACGTGCTGGAGGAGCTCCCGCTCGACGCTTTGTGCCTCAGCGCGCGGCACGGCGGTCGTCCGATTCGATCCGATCGGTCATCGTCGTCACGTTGCATCCGTCGCGGCACCCCGTCAACCCAAATTGCGCCCGGAGGCGCGCTTGCGCATTCCAGCGTCGCGCGATATGCTCGCTGTTTGAATCCTGATTCCGCGCGGCGCCCAGTGGGCGCCGCATCCCGTTCCGTAGGCTCATGACCGAGGTCCGTTCACCATGATGCAGTCGATGCGCGACAACATGAAGATCATCATCTGGCTCACCGCGATCGCGTTTCTCGTTGGGTTTGGAATCCTCCAGCTCGGCGGGGTGCTCAATCCGCCGCAAAGCTCGGGCCCGACGGGCGTGATCGCCAAGATCAACGGCGAGCCGGTCCGGTACGAGGAGTTCATGCGCGTCTACCAGGCCGATCTCGCCGAGCTTCGCAAGTCCCGAGAGCTGAACCAGGGAGAGGACAGCTACGTCCGGGAGCAGGTGTGGCAGCAGATGATCCAGGCCAAGCTGATGACGCAGGAGATCAAGCGACGCGGCATCACGGTGACGCCCGACGAGATCAAGACCTCCATCCGCATGGCGCCGCCCCAGTTCATCCTCGAGGTCCCGGGGTTCCAGACGGACGGGAATTTCGACTACCGGAAGTATCTCGCCGAGTTGGACAACCCCAAGTCGCAGGTGCCCTGGGACCAGGTCGAGGCCTACGTCGCCGTGGCGCTCCCGCAGCAGAAGCTCCAAGACGCGATCGTCGCGGCGGCGAAGATCTCCGAGGCGGACGTGAGGGAGCGGTTCCTCCGTGGCAAGGAGCAGCTCAGGGTCCGATACCTCCACTTCCCGATCGACAGCTTCCCGGTGGACACGTCGAGAATCGGCGGCGCCGATATCGAGACCTACTACCGGTCCCATCCGGACGAATTCACCGGACCGGCGGAGGTGAGGCTCCAGGTCGGGCTGGTCCGGCGGCTGCCGCGGGACGCCGATTTCTCCGCCGCGATGGAGCGGATGCGGGGCCTCCGCTCGGAGATCCTGGCGCAGCCGGATTCGTTCGAAATGTACGCGCGGATGTACTCGGAGATTCTTTCGGCGCAAGGCGGCGGTAAGGCCCCGGAGATCCCCTATGCGTCGATGCGGCCCCCGTTCCAGGCCGTCGTCAAGACCCTGCAGCCCGGACAGATCTCGGAGATCGCCCGCGAGGAGCGCTCGCTCCACCTGTTCCGCCTGGACGGGCGTCGGCAGGATGCGACTACGAAGCAAATTTACATCACGTACCACGAGATCGCGATCCGCGTGGAGCCGGGCCCCGAGACAATCCGTGAAATCCGCAAGGAGGTCGATGGGCTGATGGCCGAGGCGCGCAAGGACGGCCTCACCAAAGCCTGCACGCGCAGGGGCATCGCCACGAGGGAGACGGAGTTCTTCAGCGAGGGGAAGAGCGGCAACTCCGTGTTCCAGCGCTTCCCCGAGACGGAAACGTGGGCGTTCACCGCGAAAGTCGGAGCCGTCTCGCGCCCCGTCCCGCACGAGAACGGCTGGTACGTCTATCAGATCCTCGAGCGCCTCCCGGCGGGGCTCCGTCCGCTGGGCCAGGCGAGGATCTTCACGCGCGAGCGGCTCATCCGGTCCCTGCAGGTCGCGAGAGCCATGGACGCCGCGGCGCAGGCCCGGGCGGCCATTCTCGCCGGGGCGAGCGAAGCCGACGCCGCCAAGCGGTTCCACAGCGCGATCGGCACGGCGGAGGGAACCACGCGCGCCGGCACCATCGTGGGCATCGGCGCGGAGCCGAAGGTGGTCGGCGCGCTCTTCGTGACCCCGGTGGGGGTCTGGACCCAGGCGCTCGAAGGGACGACCGGCGGATTCCTCGGGCTCGTCGAGGAGCACACCCGGCCGACGGAGGAGGAATTCAAGGCGGAGATGCTCCAGCTCCGGAACTCGATGATCACCGAGCGCCGGCAGGCACTCTTCAACGAATGGCTCAAGCAGAGGCGGCGGGAAGCGAAGATCGAGGACTATCGCGAGAACTTCTTCGAGGTTTGAGCGCCCCTCGCCCCTCGCCGCGCGCCGCCGGAGGAGCGGCGCAGATCCCGGCTAGGGTTTCCGCGGCTCGTCGATCGCGGGCGGCTTGGGCGGCTCCGTCTTGTCGGTCAGGTTGATCTCGGTTTCCACTTCCCGCATCCCCTTCTTGAACTCCTGGATTCCACGTCCGATCGATTTCCCGATCTCCGGAATCCGCTTGGCCCCGAAGAGCAGAATGATGATCAGGAAGAGGATGAACATCTCTTGCGGTCCGATATTGAACATGGCTTGTCTCTCTGCCTCTCCGAGCCCGCCCTACGGGGCGGGCTCCGCTTCAGTTAATGCGGCTGCGTCCAACGCCGCGCGTCGCGGCCGACGATGACCGTGACATCGATCAGCTCCTGGGACCCTGCTTGCTGGATCACGTGGTCGGTCCCCAGGTACTCCGCCACGATCTTCGCCGGCTCGGGATTCTCCGTCCGATTCACCACAAGCGTATTGCGGTAATCCGAGCGGTCCGCGTTCGAGACCTCCAGCACGTCGATCCCGCCGTCGCGGAGATAGGAAGCCAGCTCGGCGGCCAGCCCCGCGCGTCCGCTCCCGTTCCAGAGCTGCACCCGGATCGGCTGCTTCGGCTTTCGGAGCGCCTGCGGGCCCACCCGAACGGCCGCCGACACGGCGAGCGCCAGGATCAACGTGAATGCGATGCCCAACGTCCAGTCGAGAACCGGCGACTCGCTGTGCTGCCTCTTGGCCATCCGAGCCCTCGACCCGCCTAGCGGCGGTGGCTCCGGGGACGGCGATCCAGCCCGTCGAGCGCCTTCGCCACGCGGGCGTACGTGCGCGCGAGCGTCTCAGGCAGCACCTTGGTCCCGGCCGTCATCGGCATGAAGTTCGTGTCACCCCTCCAGCGCGGAACCAGGTGCCAGTGTAGATGGCCGACCACGCCGGCTCCGGCGATCCGCCCGAGATTCAGGCCGATGTTGAACCCCTGGGCGCGGTACGCGCGCTTGAGCGCCCGCTCCACGCGGCCGAGCCAACGCATCAGATCCGCCGACTCCTCCGCCGTGAGCCGGGAGAGCGCGCCCTCGTGGCGGCGGGTCGCGACCATCACGTGTCCCAGGTTGTACGGGTACAGGTTCAGCATCACGAGCACCCGGGGCGTCTTCGCGAGGATCAGGCTCCCGGGTCCGGGCCGGAGCCTTCCCTTCTCGCAGAAGAGGCACGCCTCCCCGCGCGCGCCCTTCGCGCCCGCCTTCTTGATGTAGGCCATCCGCCAGCCCGCCCAGAGCAGGTCCACGCTACGTCTCGCCGAAGGCGCGGAGCGCCTCCTCGACCAACTTGAGCTGCTCCGGGGTGTTCACCCCGTTGAGCTCCCGGGGGTCGGACGCGCGTTCCACGCCGACGCGTCCCCCCCGGCTCCGAATGATGGAGAGGGTGTCGGTCAGATAATACTCCTGTTGCCGGTTGTCCGCGCGAAGGAATCCCAACGCGAGCCTCAGCGGCTCGAGCTCGAAGCAGTAGATCCCGGAGTTCACCTCGGCGACCGCCCGTTCGGGCGCCGTGGCATCCTTCTCCTCGACGATCTTCACGAATTCGCCGCTTACGTCGCGGATGACCCTACCGTAGCCCTTCGGATCTTCCAGCACGCCCGATAGAAACGTCGCGCCGTTCCCTTCGCGCTCGTGACGCTCGAGGAGCCGTCTTAGCGTCGCGGCGCGGACCAGCGGCATGTCCCCCGCGACGACGAGAGCGGTCCCGGGGCCGCCTTCAAGCTCGGCCCATGCGGTCTGGACGGCATGACCGGTGCCGAGCTGCGGGATCTGTTCGGCGAACCGAACCACGCGTCCGGCCAACGCCTCGCGCACGAGCGATCCGCGGTGCCCGACGACGACCACGACCCGATCCGGTCGAAGGAGCTCGATCTGGCCCAGAACGTGGATCAGAAGCGGCCGCTTCAACGCGGGATGGAGGACCTTGGGAAGATCGGATCCCATGCGCTTCCCGAGGCCGGCCGCGAGGACGAGCGCTGTAAAGTGCCGGAGCCCGGCGCCGCCGTTTGAGATTCGGGCGCCGCCGCTTGAGCCTCCGGCACCGCCGGCGCCGCCGGTCACCCCCGCCTCCCGCGGCGCGACCGGGGCCGAGCGACCGGTAGGTTATCGATGAGGCGCGTCTTTCCGAATCGGATCGCCGCGATGAGAAGCGACGCGCCCTCGATCCGGCCCAGGGACTCGAGGGTCGCGGGATCCACGAGGGCGAGATAGTCGATCGAGTCCGGGCGCGCTTCGTCGCGGATCCTGGCCCGCACTTTAGCGAGGACCGTGCGCGGGTCCCGAAACCCGGAGCGGATGAGATCCCTCCCCTCGCGCAGCCCGCGGATCATCCCGGGCGCGCGCCTTCGCTCGTCGGCGCTCAGGTAGACGTTGCGGGAGGAGAGCGCGAGCCCGTCCCGGTCGCGGACGGTCGGAACGACCGCGACGCGCGCCGGATGGTCGAGATCGCGCACCATCGCCCGGATCGCCGACGCCTGCTGGGCGTCCTTCTGTCCCAGGTAGAGCGTATCGGGCTCCACGAGGTTCAGGAGCTTCAGGACCACGGTCGCGACGCCGCGGAAATGCCCCGGGCGGACGGCCCCCTCCCACCGTTCGGCGAGCGGCCCCGGCGAGACGGTGGTGGAGAATCCCGGCGGATAGAGGGACCGGGCGCGCGGCGCGAAGAACCAATCGCATCCCGCGTCGCGGCAGAGCCGCACGTCCCGCACCTCGTCCCGCGGATATCGCGCGTAGTCCTCCTTGGGCCCGAACTGGAGCGGGTTCACGAACACGGAGACCGCGAGCCGGTGATTCTCGCGCCGCGCCCTCCGGATCAGGGCGAGGTGGCCCTGGTGCAGGGATCCCATCGTGGGAACGAAGCCGACCGTCATTCCGCTCTGCCGCGCGCGGCGGGAGAGCGCGCGGAGCTCGGCTCCGCGTGTGATGATCCTCACGTCGGCTTCTCGACCCGTTCGGGCGCCGAGGCGTAGCTCTCCTCGCAGGAAGGATAGCGGCCCGCGCGCACGTCCTCGCGGAAGGAGGCGATCGCGCGGCGGATCGTCTCTCCCGCGTCGGCGTAGCGCCGAACGAACCGCGCCGGCTTCTCAAAGGTGAGGCCGATCAGATCGTGGAGCACGAGAACCTGCCCGTCGCAGTGGATCCCCGCCCCGATCCCGATCGTCGGAATCCGCACGGCTTCCGTGATCTCGCGGCCCAGCTCGAGCGGCACGCCCTCGAGGACGATCGCGAAGCATCCCGCGCGCTCGAGCGCTGCCGCGTCCTCGAGAAGCGCGTCGGCCGCCTCGCGGCCCCGGCCCTGGACGCGGTACCCACCGAAGCGGTGCACGGATTGCGGCGTGAGTCCCAGGTGCCCCAGCACGGGGATGTCCGCGGCGAGGATCGCTTCGATCTGCGGGAGCATCCGCCTTCCGCCCTCCAGCTTCACCGCCTCCGCCCCGCGCTTGATGAACCGCCCGCTGCTCCGGACCGCGTCTTCGGGGCTCGCCTGGTACGTGAGGAACGGCAGATCCGCCACGACCAGCGCGCGCGGCCCGGCGCGGACGACCGCCTTGAGATGATGGACCATCTCGGAGAGCGTGACGGGAATCGTCGAGTCGTATCCCAGCACCACCATTCCCAGGGAGTCCCCGACAAGGATGAGATCCACCTGAGCCTCGTCGGCGAGCCGCGCGGTCGGATAGTCGTAGGCGGTGACCGAGACGATCTTCTCGCCCCGCGACTTCATCTCGCGGATCGTCCGTACGGTGACCTTAGGCCGTGCCATGAGCGGGTCGGCGCTCACGACCGCCCCTCCGCCATTCCCGCCGCGTTCACGTAGGCCACACCTTCCCGATGCGTCTCGATCCGGGCCACGAGGTCTTCCAGATCCTGCCGCCGGTGGACGAAATTCATCTCGTTCGTGTTCACGATGAGGAGCGGAGCCTCCCGGTAATGAAAGAAGAAGTAATTGTACGCCTCGGTGAGCGTCGCGATGTACTTGGGATCCATGAGCCGCTCGTAGGGTCGCCCGCGCTGCCGGATCCGCTCGAGCAGGACCTCGGGGCTCGCCTGGAGATACACGACCAGGTCCGGAGGCGTCAGGTCGCGCTCCAGGAGCGGAGCCACCTGGTCGTACAGGTGAAGCTCCCGATCGCTCAGATTGATGTTCGCGAAGATCCGGTCCTTCTGGAAGAGATAGTCGCTGACGATCGCGTCGTGGAAGAGGTCCGGCTGCGTCTTCTCCCGAAGCTCCTGGTAGCGGCTCACGAGGAAGAACATCTGCGTCTGGAACGCGTACCGCCGGGGATCCTTGTAGAAATCCTCGAGGAAGGGATTCGCCTCAGGCTCTTCGAGAACCAGCTCCGCGTGGAGCCGCTCGGCCAGGAGCCTCGCCAGGCTGCTCTTGCCGGCTCCGATGACCCCCTCGACGGCGATGTGGCGTCCCGGCACGCTCCCCCCGCGGACCGGATCAGTACCAGAACCGGCCGGCTTTGCGGACGGGCGGATTCGGAGGGAGCTTCTTGATCATCTTGCGGATCGACTCGCCCGTCGTGGGATGCACGAATTCCGGCTCCAGCTCCGCGAGCGGAAGAAGGACGAACGCGCGCCGATGCGCCTCGCGGTGGGGAATCGTGAGGTCCGGCTCGTCCACCGCCTCCTCTCCGTAGAAGAGGAGATCCAGATCGATCGGCCTCGGCCCCCAGCGCTGCGAGCGGATACGGCCCATGCGTTTCTCGATGAGGAGGAGCTGCCAGAGCAGCTCCCGCGGCTCGAGCGTTGTCTCGAGCAGCACGACGGCGTTCAGGAACGCGGGCTGGTCCACCTCTCCGACGGGATCCGTGTCGTAGAGCGAGGAAACGCGGATGACCAGGGTCCGCGGCAGATCGCGCATCGACTCCACCGCCTTCCGGACCAGAAACTCCCGATCCCCGAGATTCGAGCCGAGGCCCACGTAGACCTTGCTCACGAGCGGATCCTCTCGATGACGATCTCGGGAATCACGGTGAATTCGCGGACCGGAACGTGGAGCTTCCTCAGGCGCACCCGCACGCGGGGCGAATCGAATTCCGCGATGAGCGCGAGCGCGATTTCCTCGGCCAGGGTCTCGAGGAGGCGGCAGCGCGACGTCTCGATCTGGTCCCGGACGAGCCGGTTCACTTCCTCGTAATCCATCGCCTCGTCGAGCGTGTCGGGCCGCCGGCCTCGCATCGGCTCGTACGCGATCTCCACGTCCGCCTCGACCCTCTGGCCCAACTCGCGCTCCCTCTGGGTGACGCCCAGGTGCCCGTACGCCTGGATTCCCGCGAGGCGGAGCCAGTCGGGAGCCTGGGCCGCGGCGGCCGGCCGGAGGGCAGCGGCCGGGGCGGCGGACCGGCCAGCGGACGCGGCCGGGGACCGTCCGGCGGAAGCCGCCGGGGAGCGCCCCGCGGCGCCCGGCCTAGCGCGGGCCCGGCGTCGCGGAGGCATGATGCGCCTTCCAGGGGGCGAGCGCCTC
>JACQPZ010000157.1 GCA_016207265.1 Candidatus Latescibacterota bacterium
CTACTGCTACATCGAGAAAGGCCTCACCGGACCCACGCACAAGGAGTGCGGCACGCGTTGCGTCGCCGGCGATATCTGCATGGGACTTCTCACCACCGACGGTGACCTCTACATGATCTCGAGAAACCATCTGCGCGCGATGGACCCGCTCGCGTTCCGGGGAACGCCCGATCCGTTCAACCTTTGCACGGGTTGGATCGCGGAGCAGGTGGATCTGACCGGCTACGCGATGGAGCGGAAGGGTCAGCGCATCATCGAGATCATGGGGGTCAAGAAGGCCGTCGGCCCTCCGCCGAAGGTGGGCGGGTCGCCACCAGTAGAATCTCAGTGAGATAAAAGCGAAGTTCCCTGTCCCGCGTTTCCGGAGCGAGCCACGCCCTGGCCGCGCCGCGAGCGTGCTCGAGCATCCGCCTCACATCCGCAATCGTCTCTTCGTCCGCACCCTGCATCCCAGCCCAGGAATCGAAGTCGCGCTCCTTGTGAAACAGCTCGGTCGACATGACCTCGAGGCCGGCCCCAAGGAAAAGCTCCTGCCATTCGGCCGCGGTGTACGCGCGGTTGTGGCTCGGGTCGCGGCGTTTCTCGAGCGCGTTCATGTAATCCGCGGCCGACCGATCCTCGGGGACGACGTTGTCGATGACGGCGGCCACCCCGCCGGGACGGAGCACACGCGCAACCTCGGCGAGGAATCGGGCGCAATCGGGGAAATGGTGCGGGGCGACGCGGCACGTCACAAGGTCGAACACGTGGGGGGCGAACGGAAGCTCGAGGGCGTCCGCCGCGGCGAACCGCACGTTCGATACGCGCTTCGCAAGGACGAAGCGACGCGCGGCGAAGAGCATCTCCCGAGTGATGTCGCTCGCCACGACCTCCCGGACGAGCGGCGCGAACGCAAGCGCGGTGTGCCCACCGCCGGTCGCGACATCGAGCGCGAGCCAGCCGGGCTTCGCTCCGGCGAGATCCACCATGCGGTCGAGGCTCTCGCCCTTGGAGTGATGGGCGCTCGCTACGTATCGCTCGGGGTGGGCGCCGAATTGCCGCTTGACGAGATCGCGCGAGCCGGCCAACCGCCTACTTCTTCTTGGCCCGGCGGACCCTGCGGGATCTCCCGCGGACCGGGCGGGCGCGCCGGGTCGCCTTGACGCGTCGCGCAGCGTTGGCACGCCGCGTCGGCTTCGCACGCCGTCCAGCTTTCGCACGCCGCTTCCGCCCGCCGCCGCGCCCGGCCGCTCCACCCTCGAGCAACGCCTTGATCTCCCGCGCCCCCATCGAGCGCAGGCGGTGCCACGCCGCAAGCGCGCTCCGGCGCGGCCTCGCACGGCCCGATTCCCAGCCGAATATCGATTGGGCGGAAACACCCACGAGCTTCGCGTAGATCCGCCGGCTCATCTTGAGCTTTTCACGGTGCTTGCGAACCCACCGCGGCGAGAAGCGGACTTGGAGGCCCTCGGACGCTCCTGCGGCGCCTTCCCGGCCGGCGGCGCCTGCCGCGACCGCGAGCGCTCCGGCGGCCTTGGCGCGCCGGACGCTCCGCTCCAGATCCTCAATGCTCCGCTTCTGGTCCGCGACTTTTCGACGAAGCGCGCGCACGATCTTACGAAGGGGCGCCGTGGACGCCTTCGCCTCTTTGCGTGCCAGACGGCGGATTTCCGTTTTCAAGACCGCTGCGAGATTCGGCACGAGGGCCTCCTCGATTCTTGGTCAAGTTGCATCAACTGACGCGGGAGCAGCATCGCAACGAAAGCCGAGGCGAGTATAAGTGTTCGGGAGCGTTAGCGGTGAATTGAGTGACTCGTGCGGAAACGCTACTCGTAGAAACGGCGGCCGCTGAGGGCCATTTGCTGGAGCCGTCCGCACGGTCCGGCCGGCGCGCCCTCCTGCTGCCGCCGCGTCAGCCGCTCGACGATCCCGCCGATCCCGGTCGCGTCGGCGTGCCGGAGGAGCCCGCCGCGAAACGGCGGGAACCCGGTGCCGAGCACCATGGCGAGGTCCACGTCGCCGGGGCTCGCGACGACGCGCTCCTCGAGCGCGAGCGCGGCCTCGTTCACCATTGCGTCCACCAGGCGGTCCACGAGGTCCTGCGAACGAGCAGTTCCCGCGCGAGAAGCCGTGCTCTCGAACTCGGGGTTCACCGAGTGCCGCCGGCCTTTCTCATAACTATAAAAGCCGAGCCCTGATTTCTTGCCCAGGGCTCCCGCGGCGACCAACTGGTCGAGGAGGGTCACGGGAGCGATCCTGCTTCCGAACGCATCGTGCAACACGTGCGCCACCTTTCGCGCGACGTCGAGCCCGATCTCGTCGAGCAGCTCGAGCGGCCCGAGCGGCATGCCGAAGCTCCGGAGCGCGCGGTCAACCCCGCGAGGCGGGTAACCGCGCTCGATCAGGCCGACCGCCTCTCCGAGATAGGGCATCAGCACGCGGTTGACGAGAAATCCCGGAGCGTCCGAGACGAGCACCGGGGTCTTCCCGAGCCGCCGCGCGAGCGCGATCACGGTCCCTAAGGCCGCGGAGTCGCCCGCCTCGGTTCGAATCACCTCGACGAGCGGCATCCGCACGGCGGGGTTGAAGAAATGCATGCCCACGACGCGTCCCGGATTCTTCAGCCCCTTCGCCATCGCGCGCACCGAAAGCGACGAGGTGTTGGTCGCGAGGACGCAGTCGTCCCGGACATGGCCCTCCAGCTCCCGGAAGAGGGCCTGCTTGACCGGGAGATCCTCCACGACAGCCTCGAGAAGGAGGTCCGTGCGCTTGAGGCCCGAAAGGTCGAGCGTCGGCTCGATCCTCCCGAGCGCCCGCTCGAATTCCGCGGCGGTCATCCGGCCGCGCGACACCTCGCGATCGAAGAGCGATCGCGCGTGCGCGAGGGAGCGCAGGAGCGGCTCCGGCTTGAGGTCGCGGAGGCGCACGCGGATGCCGCGGCTCGAAAGAAGGTAGGCGATCTCGCCCCCCATCGTGCCCGCACCCATGACCGCGACCCGCTGGACCGGCCGCGTGAGGGCCGTTTCGGGTTTCCGCGTGGCCTCTTCGCGGGCGATGAAGATTTTGCGAAGATTCCTCGATTCCGGGGTGAATAGGAG
>JACQPZ010000155.1 GCA_016207265.1 Candidatus Latescibacterota bacterium
ACGATGGACGCTACCACGACGGGCCCGCAAAGGCAACGGGCGTGCGGAGCGCGCGTGCGGAGTGCGTGCGGGCGGCCGGCGGGCGGCCGGCGCTTCGCACGGCGGCCCCGCGGGGCCGGCCGAGGCGGCGCGGCCCAGATTTCCCGCGCCGGTACGCCATAAATTTTGTTGACAGCCCTCGGACAGGGGTCTAGGTTTTGGCCGAGCGGAGTTCCCTGCCGCCTCGTGCCCAATCCGCAGCTGAAACCTAGTCTATCCAGCGGGTCGTTTCTTGCGAGGTTTTGACTTGCGACTCACGTGGATGCGCGGGGAACTTCCTCCTGGTTTTTCTTGGCGGAGAGACTGACCGAAGGCACGTTCGTTTGATCGTCCCCACGCGCTCTCCGCGGCCGTCGTCCCCTCGACGGGCCCTCCCCTCCACCACCAATCGCTCGTGCCGGAACGGAGCGTGCTTGCTCAAGCGGGTCTTCCCGGCGGTCGCCTTGTTCGTGCTGGCGGGGTGCTCGTCGGACGACCTGAATTCCGCCCTCGCGTTCTTCCCCGGAGCGGAGCGCAACTCCTGGTCCGCGTGCGACAAGTTCGGCTCCACGGGCGGGGAGGTCCAGATCTGCGCGACCTTCGTCGTGGACCCCAACACGAACCGGGCGACCTCCTACTCGATCTCGTTCTACGTTCCCCGGACGCTGCACGTTCGCATCGCGGCGTTCGATTCGCACGGCGCGCTGATGAAGGTGCTCCTGGACGGAGAGGAGATGGCGACCATCGGGCAGTATCGAACGCCTCCGGTCGCCTGGGATTTCACCGACTCGCACGGCGCGCGGGTGCCGCCGGGGGACTACCGCTGCTATTTCTCGGCGGGAGAGGATTTCATTTCATTCAGCGACGTGGAGGTGCCCTGAGCAGGGTCTCCGCCGTCGCGTTCCTGGCCTCGGTCACGGCGCTTGTGACCGCGGCCTGGGCCCCGCCCGGCTTCGCGCAGCCGGCCGCGGTGGAACGGGACGAGCCGCGGGTCACGTCCACGTTCGGCCGGACCGGCGAGGAGCGGGACCGGGTCGAAGCCGGCGCCGGAGTGGTGGCGGGCTACTTCGACGTCGTGGGAAGCCTGGGCTATCGACGGTTCATCGGTGAGCGGGGACCGTTCGAGCGAAGCCTCCAGGCGGAGCTGACCGGCGCCTCGAAAGCCCATCTCACGGAAGGCATCGCCAGCCTCTACCTCTTCTTCCGGCCCGAGCGGTCGTACCGGCAGGCCTGGCGGATCCGCCCGCTGCTCGAGGGAGGCCCGGGCCTTCACCTCGTGGTGCAGGCGGCCTCCATCGAGGGGTTCAGGCGGACGAACTACAAGGCGCACGCCTACATCAAATCGCACGCGTACGGCGGCGTCGAGATCCTCGTGACGAACCGGCTGGGCGTCCTCGTCCGCGGGCGCTTCAGCGTTCCGAGCGACCACCCCTTCGATTACGCGCAGGCCGCGATCTTCCTGAGATAGCGCCCGGTGGCCGAGGATTCGTCCCGGGCGATCTCCTCCGGAGCGCCGGCGGCGACGAGGTATCCCCCGGCTTCCCCGCCTTCCGGCCCCAGCTCGATCAGGTAGTCGCAGGCCGCGAGCAGGTCCAGGTTGTGCTCCACGACCACCACGGTCGAGCCCCGCCGTCTCAGCTCGCGCAGGACGCGGAGCAGCACGAGGACGTCCTTGCGATGGAGCCCGACCGTCGGCTCATCGAGCAGGTAGAGCGTCGCGGCGTGCGCGCGGTCCGAAAGCTCGCGGGCGAGCTTCAAGCGTTGGATCTCCCCTCCGCTCAGCGTCGAGAGCGGCTGGCCGAGCCTCACGTATCCCAGCCCGACGCGCTCCAGCACCCAGAGCGGCTCCTGGATCTCGGTCTCCCCGGAGAACACCTCGATCGCCTGCTCGACCGTCTTCTCGAGCAGCTTGTCGAGCGGGAGCCCGTGCACGGTCACCTCGAGCACGTCGGATCGGTAGCGCCGGCCGCCGCAGGCCTCGCACGGCACCCACAGGTCGGCGAGGAAGTACATCTCCACCCGCGTGACGCCCGCCCCTTCGCATCGCTCGCACCGCCCCCCCTTCACGTTGAACGAGAACATTCCGGGCGTATATCGGCGCTCGCGGGCCAGCGGCGCGCGGGCGTAGCGCTCGCGGATCCGGTCGAAGGCCTTGACGTACGTGACCGGGTTCGACCGGACCGAACGAACCACCGGCGACTGGTCCACGAGGGACACGCGCTCGAACGGCTCGAGCCCGCGCAGCGAGCGGTGCGCCCCCGGCTCCGGCGCCTCCTCTCCCGTCGCGCGCGCCGCGGCCCTCCAGAGAATGTCCTCGACGAGGGTCGACTTGCCCGACCCGGAGACGCCGCATACCCCGACGATCGCGCCGACGGGGATCTTCACGTCGATCTCTTTCAGATTGTGCTCGCGGGCGCCGCGGATCTCGATCCAGGAGGCCCGGCGACCTCCGTACGGTCCCGCGGGACCCTCGGCGACGGCCTCACCCCGGTCCAAGGGCGCCGCCCCTTGCTCGGGCCAGCGCTCCCGCGGCCCCTGGTAGAGGAGACGCCCGCCGCGGGCGCCCGCTTGAGGTCCCAACTCGATGATCCAGTCGGCCGATTGGATCACGTCGGGATCGTGCTCCACGACGAGCAGCGTGTTCCTGCGCCCTTGAAGGCGGCGCAGGACGCGGATCAGCCGCTCGGTGTCGCGCGGATGAAGCCCCACGGTCGGCTCGTCCAGGACGTAGAGCGCGTGGCTCAGGCTCCCTCCGAGCGCGTTCGCAAGCTCGATCCGCTGTGCCTCGCCGCCCGAGAGCGTCTTCGAGGGCCGGTCGAGCGTGAGATAGTCGAGCCCCGTCTCGCCGAGGTATTCGAGCCGGCCGCGAAGCTCCGCCAGAATCGGAGCGGCGATCGCTTCCCTCACCGGATCGAGGGCGAGCGTCGCGAGGAAGGAACGCAGCGCTCCGACCGTCATCGCGAGGAGCTCCGCCACGTTTCGGTCCCCGACGCTCACTTCGAGCGCCTCGGGCTTCAGCCGGATCCCCCGGCAGGAGTCGCAGATCACACTCTCCTGGTAGCGCTTCACGAGGAACCGGGCGCTCGACTTGTATGATTTCTCGCGGAGGCGCTCCAGGAACGGAAGGACGCCGCGGAATCCCGGGGCCCCCTCGAGCAGGATCGCCTGGTGCTCCTTCGACAGGGAGCGGAAGGGCTTCTCGATCGGGATGCCGTGGCTCTTGGCGACGGCCTTGAGCTTCGGCAGGAAGTGGGCGCGCCAGGAGTTCGCCCAGGGATCGAGGGCGCCTTCGAGCACCGACTTGCCGGGGTCGGGCACGATCTTGCGCGTCGTGAACGTCAGGACGTTGCCGAAGCCCTTGCATTCGGGGCAGGCGCCGTACGGGCTGTTGAACGAGAAGAGCTGCGGGATGGGCTCCGGGAATTCGCGGCCGCACCGCTCGCACGTTCTTCCGTCGTGGTAGCGGAGCGTTTCTCCGGACGCGCGCTCCACGGACACGCGGCCATGGCCCTCGCGCCACGCCGACTCGAGGCTTTCGCGCAGGCGCATGCGGTTCGCCGGGATCGCGGGGAGCCGGTCCACGAAGACATGAAGCGGCTTTTCGCAGCGCGGCATCGGCTCGTCGAGCCGGACCCATGGACCGGGGGTCGGGGACGCGCCGGAGCGGGCCGCCGCGCCGGAGCGGGCCCGGATGAACCCCCGTCCGAGCGCCAAGGCCCGGAGCTCCTGCGCGCTCTCGCCGGCACGGCCGTTCAGCTCGAACCAGAGCGTCACTTCCTCGGGGCCCCGCGCGAGGATCGCCTCGAGCACCGAATCCACGCTGTGCCTCGGGACTTTGGTCCCGCACCGGCCGCAGACCGTCTCGCCGATCCGCGCGAGGAGGAGGCGGAGATGGTCGGCGATCTCGGTCACGGTCCCGACCGTCGAGCGGCCCGTCTGGGCGGCGGCGCCCTGCCGGATCGCGAGAGCGGGGGCCAAACCCTCCACGCGGTCGTAGTCGGGGCGGGGCAGCCGCTCGAGAAACTGCTTCGCGTACGTGGAGACGCACTCCACGTACCGGCGCTGACCCTCGGCGTAGATCGTGTCGAAGGCGAGCGAGGATTTGCCGGATCCGCTCACACCGGTGACCACGGTGAGCGAACCGTGAGGGAATTCCACGTCCAGGTCCTGGAGGTTGTTCTGGCGGGCGCCGAACAGCCGGACGAACTCCAACGCGGGGACGCTTGGGCGGTGGGGCACGGCAATATCTTCTCAGCGCCCGACCGACCTGTCAAACCGGCGCCCGTTCCGGAGGACCGCTCCCGGTCGGCGTACAAGAAGCAGAGCCGCCCGGCCGAGACCGGACGGCTCCTGAGGACGTGCCCAATCCGCGATTGTTACTTCTTCTTCGCGGTCTTCTTCTTGGAAGCCTTCTTCTTCGCCGGCATCGTCGTATCACCTCCCCTCACGTTGGGTCTTTTCCCGGTTCACCCGGCGCTGGAGTTTCCTCCGGGACCGATCAGGCTCTCGATCTCTTCCAGTAGAGCGGTCAGGTCGAACGGCTTCTTGAGATATCGATCGACTTTGAGCCGCTTCGCCTCGGCCTTCACCTCCGGGGTCTCGTACGCGGTCATCAAGATCAGCTTCGATCTCACGGACCGCTCCCGGGCCCGCTTCACGACCTCGATGCCGCTCTCCTTGGGGAGGCGGTTGTCGAGGATGATCAGATCGAAGGGCGGATCCCCGAACACGTGCTTCTCGGCCTGTTCCGCGGACCCCGCAATCGTGATCTTGTAACCCGCCTCCTTCAGTGCGTTGGAGAGTGTGCGTACGAGCAGCTTCTCGTCGTCCACGATGAGGACGGACTTGGGCAATCCACACCTCCCACGCTGCATCGTTGCGTGCGCATCGCGATAATTAGGGAAGCAGAAAGCGGGCCAACGGGAGGATCCGCGCGATCGGGCGCGGGGAGACCGATGCATCGCGCGCGGATGCGACTGGTTAGCGGGGATGCTTCGAGAGAACCGCGAAGCACGCGCGTGGAGACGACCGCGCGAGGCGTTGTCGCGAGATTGGACAGCGAGCGCGTCACTCAGGCAGTGAGACGCGCTGTTTCCCCTCGGGGGCGGGTGCCGCGGCGCTCGATTGTCGAGAAACGCGACATGCCAAGAAAGGCGACGGCTAGCGGAGCGGCCGCATGCGGAGCGAGTCGTCGGGCTCGAGGGAGCCGCGGGCGGCCGCGATCCGCTTCAGCCGCTCGATCAAGCTCTGCCGGGAGATGCCGAGGATGCGCGCGGCCCGGGACCGGTTTCCTTCCGTGGAGTCCAGAACCTTGAGGATGTGCGCCTGCTCGACCTCCGAGAGAGTCGGGAGATCCGATTCCCCTTCGCCGCGCGCCGCGAGGGCCTCGCGCAGCACGCGCGGCACGGACTCCACTTCGGCGACCATCTCGGCCGGGATGTGGTCCTCGCGGAGCGTCTCGTCGTTCTCCAGGAGCACCACTCGCTCGATCAGGTTTCGGAGCTCGCGGACGTTCCCCGGCCACCGGTACGAGCGGAAAACCTCCTCCACCTCCGGCGCGACGGACGTGAAGCGCTTCCGGAATTTCTCGTTGTAGTGATCCAGGAAGTGCCGGGTCAGGTGCAGGACGTCCTCCCCGCGCTCCCGAAGCGGGGGCATGACGATCGAGACCACCTTGAGCCGATAGTAGAGATCCTGCCGGAATCGGCCCTCCTTCACCGCGTCGTCCAGATCCCGGTTGGTGGCCGCGATGATGCGAAGGTCCACGGCCAGATCGGCAGCGCCTCCGACCCGCTTGAACGTCCGGTCTTCGATGAACCGGAGGAGCTTTGCCTGCGTCGCGGCGGGAAGATCTCCCACCTCGTCGAGGAACAGGGTTCCGAGGTCGGCCAGCTCGACCAGCCCGCGCTTCGGCTCGCGCGCGTCCGTGTACGCGCCCCGTTCATGGCCGAACAGCTCGTTTTCGAGAAGCTGTTCCTGGAACGAGGAGCAATTCAGCGCGAGAAACGGAGCGTCGCGGCGTGCGCTCTCGAAGTGGATCGCCCGCGCCACGAGTTCCTTCCCCGTGCCGCTCTCGCCCTCGACCAGAACCGAGGATTCGGTCGGCGCGGCGCGCCGGATCAGGTCGCGCACCTGCTTCATCTGGTCGCTGTCCCCCAC
>JACQPZ010000156.1 GCA_016207265.1 Candidatus Latescibacterota bacterium
GCGCTCACCGAGCGGCTCGAGCAGGCGCTCGGCCGCTTCGAGGCGCGCGCCGTCACCGTCGCCGGGGGGTGCGCCTGCAACACCCTCCTCCGCCGCGAAACCGACCGCCTCGCCCAGGCGCGCGGAATCGCCGCCCGCTTCCCCTCGCCCAAGCTCTGCCGGGACAATGGGGCGATGATCGCCTGGGCGGGCCTTCTCGCGCTCCGGCGCGGAGTTCGGACACCGTGGAGCACGACCGCGGTGGCCAATCTCGATACGCTCACGCCCCTCGGCGTCTGAATTCCACGCCGCACTCCGCTCACTGACCCGTCCGGCGCCCGCGGTCGTGCATTCTGCAATGCCCGCCGGCGCCCGGCCCTCCGGCAGCCCCTCCCGGCAGCCCTCCCCACACCCCAATCGGCTCAAGATCGGTCCTCCCGGCGCCGAATAATTCCAAGAATGGGGCCAAGTTCCGCCCTTCGCGCCCTTCGGTAGTGGAACGCCCGGGGAGGTCGGGAGCGCTTGAATCAGAACGCACAGCCGCCCGAAGCCGGCCGGATCCTCGTCATCGAGGATGATCCGAAGCTTCGATTCATCATCGCGCGCCAATTGAGCGACGCGAAGGACGCGGCCTACGATGTGCGCACCGCCGAGGACGGCGTGCGCGGGCTCGAAGAGGTTCGCCGCGATCCGCCGGAGCTGATCCTGCTCGACGTCATGATGCCCGGGCTCGACGGCTACGAGGTGTGCCGCCAGCTCAAGGCGAGTCCGCTCACCTCGCGCATCCCGATCATCTTCCTCACCGCGAAGAGCACCTTCGAAGACCGAATCCGCGGGCTCGAGCTCTATGCGGACGACTACATCACGAAGCCGTGGGCCCAGTCGGAGCTGATCTTCCGCGTGCGAAACCAGCTCAAGACCCGGCGCGCGCAGCTTCAGTCGAACGCGCTCACGGGGCTCCCGGGGAACGTCCTGATCGAGACCGAGCTGACCCGCCGGATCGCGAGGGGCGAGAAGTTCGGGTTCCTCCACCTCGACCTCGATCACTTCAAGGCCTACAACGACTACTACGGCTACGCGCGCGGCGACGCCGTCATCCGGTTCCTCGCCGCCCTCCTTCACGAGCAGATCGAGCGCTATGGACAGCCGGGCGATTTCATCGGGCACATCGGGGGCGACGATTTCGTCGTGATCACGGCCCCCGAGCGCGCCCACGTCATCGCGGAGGCGATCAAGGCGAACTTCGACACCCGGATCGGGAGCCTCTACGACGAGCAGGATCTCAAGCGCGGCTACATCACCGTTCTCTCGAGCCGGCAGGGCGGCGTCACGAACTTCGAGATGATGTCGATCACGGTCCTGGTCGTCACGAACGTGGGGCGCGACATCGTCCACGGCGCGCAGGTCAGCGACATCGCCAAGGAGCTCAAGAAGAAAGGAAAGGCGCAGCGCGGGAGCGTGGTCGTGCCGGACCGTCGCTCCGACGGCTCACCCGTCATGCCCGCGACCGACCAGGCCGATCCGGAGGGGCGTTGAGCCCGCCGCGCGACACCGCACGCCCCGACGACCCGTCGGCCGGCCGCAGCCAGCCGTCGGCCTTTCGGCTTCTTCCCAGCCTCTCCAGCCTGAGCTTCGCGGTCCAGTCCGCGTTCGATCCCCAGAGACTTGTCGCCGCCGTGGCGGAGCACGTCCTCGAGCTCGCGCGCGCGGACCGCTTCGCACTGCTCCTGCTCGACTATGAGACCGGCGAGCTGGACGGGGACCATTTCGCCCGCGGCGTGCGGGGGCCCGTCGCCCACGCGAGGGTGGCGCCGCGCCCGGGCGGATTCCTGGCTCACGTCCTCCGCCGCGAGACGTTGATCGTCGAGGATCCCCTCCGCTTCGAAGACCTGGAATGGAGGGAACTCCACTGGGAAGGCCCGCTGCCGCAGGCCATGGTCGGCGTGCCGATCATCGTCGGAACCTCGCTCCTCGGCATCGCGCTGCTCGGGTTCGACCGGCCGCTCAAGGCGAGCGCGAGGCGGCGCAGGGCGCTCCTCTTTCTCGCGGACCAGATCGGCCTCGCCGTCGACCGGATCCGTACGCGCGCCGAGCTGGAGCAGAAGGCCTCCCGGCTCGAGGAAGCCCAGGCCACGCTCCGCCGTGTCGACGAGATGAAGTCGGAGCTGATCTCGGTCGTGTCGCACGAGCTGAGGACGCCCCTCACGTCGATCAAGGCGTACACGGAGACGCTTCTCGAAAACCAGGAGAATCCGTCGTTCACGCTGCAAGAGAAATTCCTGGGCATCATCAACGAGGAGTGCGACCGGCTCTCACGCATCGTGAACGACGTGCTCGATCTCAGCCGGATGGACTCCGGGAAGCGCCGCCTCAACGCGGAGCCGCTCTCCCTGAGCCGGATCCTCGACGAGGTCGTTCCGACCGTGGAGCCGCAGCTCATTGCGAGACGCCTCTCGTTCGCGCGGGACCTGGCGCCGGCCCTGCCGGCGATCGAGGCGGACCCCGATCTCCTGAAGCAGGTGCTCGTGAACCTGATCAACAACGCGGCCAAGTTCTCCCCCGAGGAAACGCGCATCACGCTTCGTGCCGCCAGAGCCGGCGAGCGGATGCAGATCGTGGTCGAGGACCAGGGCGTCGGGATCCCGCCCGACAAGCTGGGGCGTGTCTTCGAGCGGTTCTATCGCGTGGAGGACGGCGGGACCCGGCGAGCGGGCGGAACCGGACTGGGGCTCGCCATCGTGAAGGGCGTCGTGGAGCTGCACGGCGGAACCATTCGCGTCGAGAGCGAGATGGGGAAGGGAAGCCGGTTCGTCGTCGAGCTGCCGCTCGTTCAGCACGGCTTCCGGAATCTCATGCTCTCGCTCGAGCCGTTCTTCGAGACGCCCGTGCTGCAAACGCTCCTTTCGAGCAGCGTCGAAATGGTCGCGGAGGTGATGGAGGCGAAGACCGTCTCGATCATGTTCTTCAACGAGGACGGCACCGAGCTTCTCGTCCGCGCGGCGCACGGACTCGACCCGGACACGGTGGCCCGGGCCAGAGTGAAGACCGGCTCCTCGATCGCGGGATGGGTGGCCCAGACCGCCGAGAATCTTCTCGTGAACGACATCGAGAACGATCGGCGGTTCCGCAAGCTGAACCATCCCCAATACGAGACGAAATCCCTCCTGTGCGTCCCGCTCCGGATCTCGGGCGAGATCGTGGGGGTCGTGAACGTGAGCAACAAGGCGACGGGGGTGGAATTCGATGCCGACGACCTGAATCTCCTCGTCGCGATCTCGAGGCGGGTCGGCACCGCCCTCGAGCGGGTGCGCTCGGCCGATCGGGCCGGCGACGTCCAGGTGACGCTGAACACGATCCGCACCGTCATCCGCGCGAAGCGGAGCCTCGCCCTGTGGAGCTCGCGCCGCGCCTTCAAGCTCGCGACCGACCTGGGCCGCAGGCTCGGGCTTCCCGTGGAGGAGCTGGAGGTCCTGGGGTACGTCGCCCGCGTCCACGACGTCGGGATGATCACCGCCGGAGAGGATCTGATCGCGAGCGCGCGGCGTTGGACGGAGCAGGAGCGCCAGCGGGTCGAAACGCATCCGCGCGACGGCGTGCGGCTGCTCCAGCCGATCGAGTTCGGCTCCCGCGTGAACGAGACGATCCTGTGCCACCACGAGCACTTCGACGGACACGGGTATCCGCGCGGGCTCGCCGGGGAGGAGATCCCGCTCGCTTCCCGCATCCTCGCCGTGGTCGACGCCTTCGAGGCGATGACGCTCGGTAGGCCCTACCGCGACTCGATCCCCCAGGCTGAAGCGATGGCGGAGCTCGACCGGTGCGCCGGCACCCAGTTCGATCCCAGGGTCGTCGCGGAGCTGCAGGCCCTCTTGTCGGAGCAGCGGGCGGGATCGGCGCCGGAGGCCGCGGCGTCGGGACGCGCCGCATCGGGACCCGCGGCCTCCGGGTCCGCGGACCGCCACCATGATTCCATCCGCTGAGCTGACCTGGGCCCTCGCGGCCTCGGTCCTCCTCATCATGGAGCAGGTGCGGCACCGCCGCGGGCTCCACCATGAGCTCAGGTCGCTTCGCGCCTCCTACGAGGCGGTCCTCATCCGGAACGAGGAGCTGACCCAGGCGAGCGACAAGATGGGGGACCTCTACCGCTATCAGCTCCTCACGAGCCGCAAGCGCGCGGCGAGGATCAAGAAGGTCCTCGAGATCGCGATGAGCATCAACTCGAATCTCTCGCTGGACAAAGTGCTCCACGAGATCGTCCATGCGGTCTCGGACGCGGTCGGGTTCCGGATCGTGCTCCTCCGCGTCCTGAACGACCGGACGCAGGCGTTCGAGGCGCGCGCCTTCGCGGGTCTGAACCGCGACGCGATCCGCAAGCTCGAAGAGCACAGCGTTCCGCGCGCGGAGTTCGAGAGCTGGCTCAAGGAGGAGTTCCGCCTGAGCCGCTCCTTCTTCATCAGCCACGAGAAGAAGTTCTGGGGCGAGGTGGACGAGGACGGCTACACCCCCGATCTGGGCGTCCGCAAGGAGGGGGAGTGGCACCAGGAGGACGTGCTGTTCGTGCCGCTCTACGCGAAGGACAACGCGGTGATCGGCTACGTCTCGGTGGACGATCCGGTGGACCGCAGGCTCCCGACGCGCGAGACGGTGGAGATGCTCGAGATCCTCGCGACCCACGCGGTCGTCGCCATCCAGAACGCGAGCCTCTACGAACGGCTGAACGAGAGCATGCGGCAGCTCGAGGAGGCGACGGAGCGGGCCGAGGAGCTGAACGACCTCAAGTCCTCCTTCGTGTCCACCGTCTCCCACGAGCTGCGAACCCCGCTCACCGCGATTCGCGCCTACGTCGAGGCGCTCCTCGAGCACGTGGGCTCGCCCAACGTGGACATGCAGCGCCAGTTCCTGGGCGTGATCGACGAGCAGAGCCTGAAGCTCCGCCGTCTCATCGACTCGGTTCTCGAGCTCAGCCAGCTCGAGTCGGGCCGGTTCCGCATGAGTCGCGAGCCGTTCAATCTCGCCGCCCTGACCGACGAGGTGGCGGATCTCCTCCGCACGATGGCGGAGCCGAAGCGGATCACGCTCCGGGTCGAGACCGCGGCTCCGGAGATCGTCGTCGAGGCGGACCGGAATCTGATGAAGCGCGTGCTCTACAACCTCGGGTCGAACGCGATCAAGTTCACCCACGAGGGCGGCACGGTGACGATCCGGGCCGCCGCCGAGGGACGCACGGTCCGCGTGAGGGTGGAGGACACCGGAATCGGCATTCCGAAGGAGGAGATCGAGCGGATCTTCGACAAGTTCTACCAGATCGACAGCTCCCTTTCCCGCGAGTATCCCGGCGTGGGCCTGGGGCTCACGGTCTCGAAGAGCATCGTCGAGTGGCACGGCGGCGAGATCCTCGCCGAGAGCGAGACGGGCGCGGGGTCGAGCTTCACGGTCGTGCTCCCCGCCACTCCGGCGGACGCGAGCGTCATCACGCACGCCGCGTGGACCCCCAGCCGGTCGGTCTCCGAGCACCTGACGCGCCTGACCGTCGAGATGGTCGCCGAGGTGATGAACGCGCGCACCGCCTCCTTGATGCTCGTGGACGAGGAGAATTCCGAGCTTTACATCCGCGCCGCGCGCGGGCTTCGCGAGGAGGTCGTGTGCGGGACGCGCATCAAGGTCGGCGACTCGGTCGCGGGCTGGGTCGCGAAGCACGGGCAGCCGCTTCTCGTCACGAACATCGAGGACGATCCGCGCTTCGGCCGGCCCAATCGCAATCAATACGAGACCAAGTCGCTCCTCTCGGTCCCGGTCAAGATCGACGGGCGCGTGGTCGGCGTGATCAACATCAACAACAAGATCTCCTGCACGCCCTTCACCGAGGACGATCGCGCGCTCCTTTCGTCGCTCGCCGACCGCGTGGCGCTCGCATGGCAGCGCGTCTCCGACCACGAGCGCGTTTCCGAACGGACCGAGGAGACCGCGAAGGCCCTCACCGCGATCATCGAGAACGCGCGCCGCAGCCGCCTGGGGCTCGGCTCGGGCTCCATGGCGGGCCGCGCGGTGGCGCTCGGGCGGAAGCTCGGGCTCGCCGAGAAGGACGTCGAGGCGCTCGCGTATGTGGCGAGCGTCCACGACGTGGGGATGTCGCAAATCGACCGGTCCGTGCTCAACGCGCCCGGACAGCTCGACGAGAAGGCCTGGGCCGAGGTGGCTCTCCACCCGGTTCGTTCCGCGGAGCTCGTGAAACCGATCGAGTTCCAGGGGCAAGTGACCGAAATCATCATGGCGCACCACGAGCGGATGGACGGACGCGGCTACCCGCGCGGGCTGAGGGGCGAGCAGATTCCGATCGGCGCCCGCATCATCGCGGCGCTCGACGCCTACGAGTCGATGACTTCGGGGAGGCCGTACCGTTCCGCGATGAGCCACGAGGATGCGCTCCGCGAGCTGAAGCGGTGCGCGGGGACGCAATTCGATCCGAGGGTCGTGGGGGCGTTCGCACAACTGTATGAACGGCAAGAGGATAGCAAGCTAGTTCGGACTAGAGAAGCCGCATAAGGGGCCGATACAACCCATGCCGGGAGGTGTAAGGAGGTGAGTCGGATGTCCAAAGGGAAAATCCTGGTCGTGGACGACGAGATCTACATTGTCCACATCCTGGACTTCAGTCTAGGGATGGAAGGCTACGAGGTCGTCACCGCGCTCGACGGCGAGCAGGCCCTCGAGAAGGTGAAGACCGAGAAGCCGGATCTCATCGTGCTCGACATCATGATGCCGAAGCTGGACGGCTACGAGGTCTGCAAGAGCATCAAGTCCAACTCGGCGACGCAGAATATCCCGGTGATCCTCCTCTCCGCCAAGGGCAGGAACGTCGACCAGAAGATGGGATTCGACGTCGGCGCCGACGACTACATCACGAAGCCGTTCAGCCCCCGCAAGCTGGTCGAGCGCATCAACCAGCTCCTCGGCCAGACCGTCACCGAGCGGCAGACTCCCTCCACGTAGGGAGGCCCCTCGGGCTCGAGC
>JACQPZ010000163.1 GCA_016207265.1 Candidatus Latescibacterota bacterium
CAAGAGCGCCGCGTCCTTCAACTGCGAGAAGGACCACTCGTGGGCGTAGGAGATCATGGGCACGCGCTCGGGTCGCAGCACGCGCCACGTGTCGGTGTGGGTGCCGTCTGGGGGAAGATCGGACGGGCGGCCGAGGTCCTCATGCGGGATGAGCGAGCCGTCCGCGACGAGTGCCGCGTACAGCCCGGAGTCGATCAGGGCCTGGTAGTCGTCACGGCCCGCCTCGGTGACATGGCGAACGGGGACGCCGGCCTGGAGGACGACGTGTCCGGCGGGGTCGCGGAACGAGCCGGGGTGACGCTCGCCGGCCATCAATCGGGCGGCGGGCCGTCTTGGGGCGGATCGGAGCCGTCGCGCGGCCCGCCTAGGGCTCGACCGACGCCGTCGTGCGGCCTGCGCCGTCGAAATACCGACGCGATGCGTGACCGAAGCCCGCGCCAAAAGACCCCGATGCCGAGCACGATCGCCAGCAGCGCTTGCCACGCGAGGCTGCCGGCCCCCGGATCGATGTAAGCCGCCGCGTCCCTCGGCCAGACCAAGAGGGCGAGGAGAAGGAGCGGGCGGAGACGGCCGATTCGAACTCGGGTCGCGCGCATCAGACCCGCATCGTAGCGAGTGGGGCCGCGTTGGCGCAAGTTCCGTTGGTCGGGGCGCTACGGCGGGCCGTAGTGGTGCACGCGAGCGAGCCCGCCCACCGCGAACACGTCACTGCCGGAGGCACCCCACACTGCGGCAAGATCCTTGTCCGTGTGGCTCTCCATGTGAGTCCACGACACACCGTCGTAGTGCAGGATCACACCCCGCCTGCCGACAGCGAAGACATCGGATCCCGACGATCCCCACACGCCGTAAATGACTTCGGCCGTACCGGAACTCATGCGCGCCCAGGAGGCGCCATCGTAGTGGAGGATGGTGCCGGCGTCCCCGACGGCGAATACGTCGTTCCCCGAAGCACCCCAGACATCGATGAGGAACACGCCCCCGGCGCCGCTCATCGAACTCCATACGCTGCCGTTGAAATGCAGGATCGTCCCGCCCGGGCCCACGGCGAACACGTCGCTACCGGAGCTTCCCCAGACTCCCAGCAGAGGACTGATGGACCCGCTGGACATGGCCGCCCATGCGGAACCGTCGTAGCGGATGATCGCGCCATTCCCACCCACCGCGAACAGATCGGAGCTGGAGGGGCCCCAGACGCATGCGAGCCGTTGGGTCGTGCCGCTCGGCATTGTCGCCCATGCAGCACCGTCAAAGTGGAGGACAGTGCCAGCATCTCCGACCGCGTAGATGTCGGTTGGGGAAAACCCCCAAACATCATTGATGTGTTGACGCGTGCCGCTGGCGATGGACTTCCAGTCAGCCCCCCCACAGTGGAGAATCGTCCCGCTGATCCCCACCGCCCATACGTCGCTACCGGATGAGCCCCAGACATCTCGAAGATCCCGGGTCGAGGCAGGGGTCATCGCTTCCCACGCCCCGCTCGTGTTGCCCAGGATCGTGCCGGCATCGCCGACGGCGAACCCGGCACCGTCGGCACGGCTCCAAACCCCTCGTAGTGTTTCCGAGGTACCGGTGGCAACAGGTGTCCATGCCGCCCCGTCGTAGCGGAAAATCGCTCCGCCCTCACCCGCCGCAATCACATCCGTCGCGGAAGTTCCCCAGACCGCCCAGAGCGGTGTGGTCGTCCCCGTCGGCATCAATGCCCACGCCGATCCATCGTAATGGAGCACCCGCCCCAAATCTCCGACGGCGAACACCTCCCCGTCCGTGGTTCCCCAGACCCCCAGGATGATGGTCGCGGTGGGGTTCGGCTCAAACCTCCACGAACCGGAGGTGTAGTGGAGAATGAGGCCAAAGTCGCCGGTCGCGTACACGTCGCTCCCGGAACGTC
Organism: Candidatus Latescibacterota bacterium; assembly: GCA_016207265.1. Taxonomy (GTDB): domain Bacteria; phylum Eisenbacteria; class RBG-16-71-46; order SZUA-252; family SZUA-252; genus WS-7. Next base: position 1,892 of record JACQPZ010000163.1, read on the forward strand.
CCCACACATCCCGGATATTCGCCGAAACGCCGCTCACCATCAGATCCCACCGAGTCCCGTCAAAGTGCAGAATTACGCCGGAGCGTCCCACCGCGAATACATCGCTTCCTGCCGCTCCCCAGACCGACCAGAGGTCCTGTTGGGTCGGGCTGTCCATCACACTCCACGAGAGGCCGTCGTAGTGGAGGATCGTTCCATCGTCGCCGACCGCGAACACGTCCCGAGCCGACGCGCCCCAGACGCCGCGGAGGACAAGCGTTGTGGCGTTGATCATGGCGCGCCAGGCGACACCGTCGTGGTGGAGGATCGTGCCGCCGCCGCCGACCGCAAAGCCCTCTCCATCGGGGGTAAACCATATCGCGTTGAGGTTCTCGCCTGTGGTCTGGAGACTCCAAACTCCCGATGGCGGATTGATTGGTGGGGTGACCGCCGGCTCAATCGGGCTCTTGGAATCCTTCCCGCAGCCGGCAACGACGATGAACGCGAGTGCCGTTGTGATTAGCCTCGGAACACAGCTCGATCGCCAAGCCATGGAAAAACTCCGGAACAACCCCGGCAGGGTCCCATCCGTATCGAAGGGGGTTGCATGTGCGAAGCTCTTGCACGCTGGATCATGGGGGCGGGACGATGATGCGGTATGGCTCCGCCAGAGTGGATCGCCCCGAACTCCAGGGCGACTATACGCCTGGGCCTGGGCCGCAGCAACCGATACTGCATTCCGGTGGTGAGTCGACCCACCACCTGCGTTCCGGTAGTGCCTCAAGAAACTGAGACACCAGATGCGTCCCTGGGAGGTCGGTGCGGGGTCCAGGGTCCCCTACCACCTGAACTTCTTCCGGATCGCCCGGATCTGGTCGAGGTGGTTGAGGTCGTGGCCGGCGATCAGCTCGAGGTTGCGCCGGACGGTCTGCCTGCCCCGCTCGTTGTGAATTCCGTAGCGCTTCCAGTTGCGGCGCGGGACGCGCAGCACCGTGTCGAGGTTTCCTTCCCGTAGAGCGCGGATCTTGCGCGATCAGCCGCTTCGCGTCCGCGCGCCGGTGCCGGAGCTGCCTCACGAATTCTGCCTGGTCGTAGCCCAAAATCGTGCAACCAGGCTGGCTCAGGGAGAGCCGGTTCCGGTAGCCATATACGACTTCCGTATCATGGAGATGTCCGAGGATTTCGATGATGCTCCACTTGCTCGGCGCGGGGCGGCGGCGCATCTGCTTCGCGCTGAGCCCGGCGATCGCGCGGGCGAATTTCTCGGGAGCCGAGCGCTGGAGCTTGATAGGATCGCGCCCCGCACGGTAGCGGTCGGTCTTTCGGATGTACGCCCGAAGCTCGGGGGAGATCGATACGCGCCGTGGCTTCGCGCGTCGGGCGGCTCGCGCCGGTCGTGGTTTCACGCGGCGGGCGGCGCGCGCGCGGGCAGTGCTTGAGAATCGTTTCACAAGCGGCTCCTCCTCTGGTAGGATCGCGGCCTCTGTGCCGTCGCTTGCGAACATGGTATGCGATTCGCGCGGCGGGCACCACAGGCCTTGGTATTCATGTTGGATTCACGAGAGGGCCATGCTGATTCCAGGGACGCCGAACCGATGAAGGTGGGGATTCCGAAGGAGATCGGGGTCAACGAGCGCCGCGTCGCCGTGACTCCCGATTCGGTCCGGCAGATCAAGGCCGCCGGATACGAGGTCCTCGTGGAATCGGGGGCTGGTGCGGGAATCCAAGTCGCGGACTCCGCGTTCCAGGAAGCAGGCGCGAGCGTGGTCCAAGGCACCGCGGACCTCTGGTCCCGCTCGGAGATCGTGCTCAAGATCCAGCCTCCCCAGCAGAATCAATCGCTCAACCTCCACGAGGCGAACCTCCTCGCCGAGGGCTCGACCCTGATCTGCATGCTCCGCCCGCTCGGCAACCCCGACATCGCGCGGATGCTCGCGCAGCGGCGGGTCACGAGCTTCAGCATGGACATGATGCCCCGCACGACGCGGGCGCAGCGGATGGACGCCCTCTCTTCGATGAGCACGATCGCGGGTTACAAAGCCGTGCTGATGGCTGCGGACAGCTCGCCCCGCCTCTTTCCCATGCTGGTCACGGCCGCGGGCACGATCGCGCCCTCGCGGGTTCTGATCGTGGGCGCGGGCGTCGCCGGCCTTCAGGCGATCGCGACGGCGCGGAGGCTCGGCGCCGTGGTCGAAGCGTACGACGTGCGCCCCGCGGTGAAAGAGGAGGTGGAGAGCCTTGGCGCGACGTTCGTCGGACCCCCGTTGAGCAAGGAGGAGACCCAGGACGCGCAGGGCTACGCGAAGGCGCTCTCGCCCGAGGCGCAGCGCAAAGGGCTCGAGATGCTCCGGGCGCGGATCAAGCAGGCGGACGTCGTGATCACGACGGCGCGGGTCCCGGGCCTTCCCGCTCCCAAGCTCATCTCGGACGAAGACGTCGCGGGAATGAAGCCCGGCTCGGTCATCGTGGATCTCGCCGCGGACATGGGCGGGAATTGCGCGGCGACGCAGGCGGGCACGACCGTCGTGCGGCACAACGTCACGATCCACGGCCCCGTGCGGCTCGCGAACACCGTGCCGATCCACGCGACCCAGATGTACTCGAAGAACATCACGAGCTTCCTGCTCCATATCACGAAGGACGGAAAGCTGAACCTGGATTGGAACGACGACATCACGAGCGGGACCTGCGTGACCCGGGACGGGCAGATCGTGCACCCGGGGACGCGGGAACGCGCCGAGAAGGGCGCCGCGCAGCAGGCTGGGTCTCCGGCGAGGAGTAACACGTGATCGAGCTTCTCCTGACCGACTTCACGATCTTCATCCTGGCGATCTTCGTCGGCTACGAGGTCATCTCCAAGGTCCCGGTGATTCTCCATACGCCGCTCATGTCGGGAACGAACGCAATTCATGGAATCGTGGTCGTGGGCGCCATGCTCGTCGCGAACACGTCGGAAGGAGTCTTCGTCGCGGTGCTCGGCTTCTGCGCCGTGGTGCTCGGCACGATCAACGTGATCGGAGGATTCCTGGTCACGGACCGGATGCTCCAGATGTTCGCATCCAAGACCCCGGGCGCCCGCCGGCCGTGACGCTCCCGGCGCTTCCCCCGAACGCGATCCGGCTCGCATACCTCGTGGCGTCGGTTCTCTTCATCGTCGGCATCAAGCAGCTCAGCTCTCCCAAGTCGGCGCGAAACGGAAACCTCTTCGCCTCCGTAGGGATGCTCATCGCCGTCGTTGCGACGCTCCTCGACCGGCAGATCCTGAGCTACACGACGATCCTCGCCGGGATCGCGCTCGGCGGAGTGATCGGCACGGTCGCCGCCCGACGCGTCTCCATGACCGCGATGCCGCAGATGGTCGCGCTCTTCAACGGGTCGGGAGGCGGGGCGGCCGCGATCGTCTCGAGCCTCGAGTTCCTTCGGTTCTCGCGCATGGGGGCGGACGTCCCCCCCGACGCGGGCGTGAGCATCCTCCTCGGGGCCCTGATCGGCGCGATCTCCTTCACGGGAAGCATCATCGCGTTCGGAAAGCTCCAGGGGATCGTGACCGAGCGGGCCGTGACCTATCCGCTCCAGAAGCCGCTCAATCTGCTCCTCTTCCTGGGAATCCTCGGACTCTCGGCATGGCTCGTCGCGACCGGACAGCCGAACGCCATAGTGTACTCGTGGTTCGCCGCTGCCGCGCTGCTCCTCGGCGTGCTCTTCGTGATCCCGATCGGGGGCGGCGACATGCCGGTCGTGATCTCGCTCCTCAACTCCTTCACGGGGCTCGCGACCGCGGCCACGGGATTCTCGCTCCACAACTACGTGCTCATCATCAGCGGGACGCTCGTGGGCGCCTCGGGCACGCTCCTCACGTATCTCATGTGCAAGGCCATGAACCGGCCGATCACGAACGTCCTGTTCGGCGCCTTCGGCGCGGTGGCCAAAGCGGCCGGGCCGGCGGGCGCGAGCGACCGGGCCGGAGCCATGGCGGGGAAGACCGTTCGCGACGTGACCGTCGAGGACGCGGCAACGATGCTCGCCTACGCGCGCTCGGTGATCGTGATCCCCGGATACGGGCTCGCGGTGGCCCAGGCGCAGCACAACGTGCGCGAGCTTGCGGATCTCCTCAAGGTGAAGGGCGTGGACGTGAAATACGCGATCCATCCGGTCGCGGGCCGGATGCCGGGACACATGAACGTGCTCCTCGCCGAGGCGAACGTCCCGTACGAAGAGCTGTACGACCTCGACACTGTCAACCCCGAATTCGAGCGGGCCGACGTGGCGCTCATCATCGGAGCGAACGACGTCATCAACCCCGCCGCGCGCAACGACTCGCAGAGCCCCATCTACGGCATGCCCATCCTCGACGCGGATAAGGCCCGGCACATCATCATCATGAAGCGGAGCATGAAACCCGGCTTCGCGGGGATCGAGAACGAGCTTTTCTACGATCCCAAGGCGATGATGCTCTTCGGGGACGCCAAGGACTCCGTCACCAAGCTCGTCGCCGCCGTCAAATCGTTGTAGCCGCCGTCCAATCCCTTTAGGGGTATACTATTGGACCATCCCCTGCGGCCCCGCCGCCGGTGCGGAGCCTGAGGGGCGATCGCATGGAGGTGCACCATGGCCCGACACCTGCCCCGCTTCCTGCACAGCGTCACCCGCGAATCCCCAAACCTATCTCGCGCCATGCCCCTCAGGGTCGCGATGATCCTCTGCGCCATGTGTTACCCGACCCCCGTTTGGGCCGCCTACCACTTGAACGAGATCACGAAGATCATGGCCGGGTACAACGGAGACGTGACGATCCAGGCTGTGGAGATCAAGATGATCGCGAACTTCGAGAACGTAGTGAATGGAGCGAGGATCCGGATCTACGACGCCAGCGGAGCGCTCGTGAGCACGCTCGGCACGTTCACGGCGAACGTTGCCGTTGGGACCACCGGACGGAAGATCCTGTGCGCGACGAGCAACTTCGCCTCTACGTTCGGAATCACCCCAGACTTGGTCATCAGCCCCGGCATCCCGGTCACGACGGGTCAGGTCTCGTTTGAAACGGCCACCTGCCTCATCAATGCGATTCCCTACGGCGCGATCTCGGTTTTCAAGAACGGCCCGACGGCGGCTCCGCCGCTGCCAGCGGACGGCGCCACGGTCCTCGTTCGCGTCGTGGAGGACAGCACGACGTTTTCCTGCCCGCTCCGGGAGGACGCGAATTTCAAGTTCCGCTTGGCCTCGGGGAGCAGCGGCAGTCCGATCACGTTCACGAACAACGCGAACGCGTCGGTGAACGTGTTCACGACGGTGACGGCGGCGGAAGGGAGTTTGCGCGGTTTCGATCGGCCGCGTGTCTTCCCCAATCCGATCCGGTCGCGCGCCACGATCGAGTGGCCCGGCGTGCCGTTGAGCTTCGTGGCGGTGTACGACGTGAACGGGAAGCGCGTGCGAGCATGGGGAGTGCCGGGTCTACGCGGCACGATGGGCGGACCGGCCCGGATTACGTGGGACGGAACTGATGACTCGGGACGTCGCCTCGCGTCGGGGATCTATTTCGTCCAAATCGGCACCCCCGCCCGACGGGTTCCGGTTGTGCTGCTGCGCTAAGAGGCTGTGCGGAATCTATCGCCGACTCAGGTGCCGCGAC
>JACQPZ010000167.1 GCA_016207265.1 Candidatus Latescibacterota bacterium
AGGGGAATGAGCGCGAGCCAGCGCTTTCCTCCGAGCAGCGCATGGGCTCGCTCGAGCCGGTCCCGGCCGACCCACCGTTCCAGAAGCGGCCTCCCCGCGCGCCATCCGATCGTGTACGCAGCCGCGGAGCCGAGCACCGTGCCCGTGGAGGCGAGAAGGGGACCTACGATTGGACCATAGAGAATCCCGGCCAGAATCGGCACGAATACTCCAGGGATCGGGGCGACCAAGATCTGCGCGACCTGAAGCCCGACCAGGATCAGGGGGCCCCATTCGCCCGCGCCGCGGACCAGGGTCTCGACCCGCTCGCGCGAGAACATGGGGGCGAGCGCGATCCCGAGCCAGACGAGAGCCGCGATCACGATCGCGAGGAGGACGCCCTGGGACCAGGAGAATCGAAGGCGACGCTGTTCCTCGGGCCCGGGTCCGCTCATGGACCGAGAATCTACGGGACCGGGCCGACATCAAGAAGAGAGAAGTGATATGGTGGACCCGATTCCGTTCCCGCGCGAACGCCCGCGCGGCGGAGGCCGTCCATACCGATTGGAGCCGACCGGATGAATGACCGATTCGGGGCCCGCGCCCTCCTCGATGTCGGGGGAACGAGCTACGAGATCTTCCGTCTGGACGCCCTGGCCGATGCCGGATTCGACATCGACCGGCTTCCCTACTCGATGCGGGTCCTGCTCGAGAACCTTCTCCGCACCATGGACGGCCGCGTCGTGCGCCCGGAGGACGTGGAGGCCGTGGCCCGGTGGGAGCCCAAGGCGGAGCCCAGCCGCGAGATCTCCTTCACGCCGAGCCGCGTGCTCTTGCAAGACTTCACGGGCGTACCGGCCGTGGTCGACCTCGCGGCGATGCGGGACGCGATGGCCGAGCTTGAGGGCACGGCCGAGCGCATCAATCCGCTCCAGCCTGCGGAGCTCGTGATCGACCACTCGGTCCAGGTGGATGAATACGGATCGAGCGCGGCGTTGCTCATCAACGCGAAGAAGGAATTCGAGCGAAACCGCGAGCGGTATCTCTTCCTTCGCTGGGGCCAGCGCGCGTTCCGGAACTTCCGGGTGGTCCCGCCCGCCACCGGCATCGTCCACCAGGTGAATCTCGAATACCTCGCGCGCGTCGTCTTCGCCACGGACGGCACCCCCCGGAGGGCATACCCCGACACTCTGATCGGAACCGATTCCCACACGACGATGATCAACGGCCTGGGGGTTCTCGGGTGGGGAGTCGGCGGGATCGAGGCCGAGGCCGCGATGCTGGGGCAGCCGGTCTCGATGCTCGTGCCCCAGGTGGTCGGATTCCACCTGAGCGGAACGCTGCCCGAGGGCGCGACCGCGACCGACCTCGTGCTCGTCGTGACCGAGATGCTAAGGAAGAAGGGCGTCGTGGGCAAGTTCGTGGAGTTCTACGGTCCGGGACTGGATGCGCTGCCGGTCGCCGATCGCGCGACGATCGCGAACATGGCCCCCGAGTACGGCGCGACGTGCGGGATCTTCCCGATCGATCGGGAGACGCTCCGCGATCTCGAGTTCACGGGACGCACGCGAGCGCAGCTCGACCTGATCGAAGCGTATGCGAAGAAGCAGGGCCTCTTCCATGGCGCGGACCCGCCGAGCGCCGCCTACTCCGACACCCTCTCGCTCGACCTCGGCTCCGTGGAGCCGAGCCTCGCGGGGCCGCGGAGACCTCAAGACCGGGTTCGCCTGCGGGACGTGGGGCGGAGCTTCGCGGAGGCGCTGCCCACGATGCGCGCGGCGGCGAAGCCCCAGCCCGTTGGGGTGCCGCTCGACGGCTGGGAAGCCGAAGGGGGCAACGGAACCCTGAACGCGGGCTCGGGGAGCGCAGCGGGCGCCGCGCCCCGCGTGACCCTCGATGGCGAGTCCTTCCCGCTTTCGCACGGCGCGGTCGTGATCGCCGCGATCACGAGCTGCACGAACACCTCGAACCCCACCGTGATGGTGGGAGCCGGCCTCCTCGCGAAGCGCGCCGTGGAGCGCGGGCTGCGAACAAAGCCCTGGGTCAAGACGAGCTTGGCCCCGGGCTCCAAGGTCGTGACGGAGTATCTCGCCCGGGCCGGGCTCACGCCTTTCCTCGAGGCGCTCGGGTTCCACACCGTGGGTTACGGATGCACGACCTGCATCGGAAACAGCGGCCCACTCCCCGCTCCGATCTCGGCCGCGATCGATGAGAACAATCTCGTGGTGGCCTCGGTGCTGAGCGGGAACCGGAACTACGAGGGCCGGATCCACCCGGAGGTCCGCGCCAACTACCTCGCGTCGCCGCCGCTCGTCGTCGCCTACGCGCTCGCCGGTCGGATCGACATCGATCTCACGAAGGACCCGCTCGGCAAAGACCCCGGCGGCGCCTCGGTTACGCTGCGCGACCTCTGGCCGAGCCGGAAGGAGATCGACGAGGCGATCCGCGCGTCCGTCCGGTCCGAGACATTCCGGGAAGCGTATCGGGACGTCTACGCGGGCGATGCAGCGTGGCGCGACCTCCCCGTCCCGGCCGGCGACCGCTACGCATGGGATCCCGGATCGACCTACGTGAAGCGGCCTCCCTACTTCGCCGACATGCGGCGCGAGCCCGAGCCGGTCGGGGACGTGCTCGGGGCGCGCGTGCTCGCGGTCCTCGGGGACAGCGTGACCACGGACCACATCTCGCCCGCGGGCGCCATCAAGAAGGACAGTCCCGCCGGCCGGTACCTGATCGAGAGTGGCGTGGGACCCCTCGAATTCAACTCCTACGGCTCGCGGCGCGGAAACCACGAGGTCATGGTGCGCGGCACGTTCGCGAACACGCGCATCCGAAACAAGATCGTGCCGGGCGTCGAGGGGGGATATACCCTCCACTTCCCGGGCTGCGAGCAGATGGCGATCTACGACGCGGCGATGCGGTATCTCGCGGCCGGAGTCCCCACGATCGTGATCGCGGGAAAGGAGTACGGATCGGGATCCTCGCGCGACTGGGCTGCGAAGGGACCCAAGCTGCTCGGCGTGCGCGCGGTGATCGCGGAATCGTTCGAGCGGATCCACCGGAGCAACCTGATCGGGATGGGCATCCTGCCGCTTCAGTTCCGATCCGGAGAGAACGCCGAGCGCCTGACGCTTTCGGGCCGGGAGATCTACGACGTCACCGGAATCACGGAGGCGATCCGCTCCGGCGCCGCGCGTCCCGCCGAAGTCACCGTGCGGGTCCAGGGGTCGGGAGGCGTCGATTCCTTCCGGGCGCTGGTGCGCCTCGACACCCCCCAGGAGGTCCGGTACTACGAGAACGGCGGAATCCTGCTCTACGTGCTTCGCCGGCTCCTGAGCGCAGAACCGAGTTGAACCGCTTCCGTTTCCGGTGGATCGAATTCCTCCGATCCGCCGATCTCCAGATGGCCCTCACGGGCGCGTGCGCGGCATTCGGCATCGCGGGCGCCCTGGTAGGCCATCTCCACGCAGGTCCTCCGGGACTGAAGCAGCTCCTCTACCTCGTTTCCTACGGAACCGGCGGATTCGGACCCGGCCGCGCGCTGATCCACAACCTCCTCAAGCGCGAGCTCGACATCAATCTCCTCATGATCGTGGCCGCGCTGGGCTCGGCCTCGATCGGACACTGGGGCGAAGGCGCGGTGCTCCTCTTCCTCTTCTCCCTGAGCGGCGCGCTCGAGCG
>JACQPZ010000013.1 GCA_016207265.1 Candidatus Latescibacterota bacterium
CGACGACGATCGCTTCGCCCCCGTTTTCTCCGGAGGATCCCTCGCGCGCACCTACGAGGGCTGGTACGTGGACGACGTGTTGGTGGGGCCCAGGGTCGACCCGGGGCCGACACCGCGCCCGCTCGCACTCCGCGCCGGGCCGAACCCGTTCCGCGTGAACAGGGGATTCGCCGCGACGATTACGTTTCGGTTCAGCGCGCCCGACGGCCTCCCGCATACCGAGCTAAGCCCGCGCGTGCGGCTCTATGATCTCGCGGGCAGGCTCGTTCAGACGCTCGACGCTTCTCCCGACGCGCTCATCCCCAGCGAATTCCGCGCGACCTGGAACGCGCGGACGGAGAAAGGGGCCGTCGCGGCGTCCGGCATCTATTTCGCGCGCGTCGACATCCTGGGCTCGAACCAAACCTTCCGCGTCGTCCTGCTCCGGTAACCGCGGTTTGAGACTCCGGCGATTCGCGTGGGCCGTCGCGCTCGCCGCGTGCCTCTGCGTCGAGTCGGGGCCCGCCGAGGCGGAGGGGGCGGCGTTCAGCCTCGCTGAGGCGGAGCGGGCCCCGTCCTCAACCCCGAAGTCTCCCGCCGCTCTGCTCGAGGCGCGCTCCGCGCTCGGGAGGGCGCGCGCCTCGTGGCTCGATGCGCGCTGGGGCGGATCGTTCGCTGGGCTGCGCCGCGCCCAGGCGATTCTCGACGCTGCGTCCGGCCGCTACGACTCCCTTCTTCACTCCGTGCCCCTTCCGCGCACGCTTTCCGCGGCGCAAGCCGCACCCTGGGTTCCCGTCGCCATGGACCTCGCCGAGGCGGGGGAGTGGGCGAGGGCGGACCGGCTTCTTCGCGGGGCGCTTGCATCGGACCGGGATCTCCTCGCGCTTCGCGCGCACGTTGTGAGCCGCCTCGAGTCCCCCTCGGCCGGGCTTCACGTGCTCGGCTGGCCGCCGGACGGGCGCGCAGGAGGAGCCGGATCAGGGCGGGGGACCATTTCGGCGCCCGCGCGGCGGACCGTCTCGGAGCGCCCAGGGTCCGGCGAGGAGGAAGCGGAGCGTTTCGTCGCAGCCGCTCTCTCGGATTCGGCGGGCCTTTGGCGCGCGGGCCGGGCGGCGCGCTGGGAGCTCCTTGAACCGATCCGGTCCGCCGCGGCCCGCGCCTGGGCCAGGATCTCGATCGCGCGCTCGCTCGCGGTCCAGGGGCACCGGTCGCTCGCGAGGGAGTTTTTGGCGCGCGAGCCCTCCTCACGCACGACGCAGGAGACGCTGCTCTTCGCCGACCTGACCGCCTCGGCGCGGGACACGACCCGGGCGGTCCGCGCGCTCGTCTCGGCCGCGGGGAAGCTGCACGTCTCCACCGCGGACCGCTTCGCGCTCGCCAAACGCGCCGGCGGCTGGTCGCTCGGAGCGACCGCGGATTCGCTCGCGGAGGCCGATTGGCTGAGCCTCATGCATTCGCTGTCCGACGTTGGCGAGGCTTCGCTTGCGCTCCGGCTGCTCGACGCCCGCAAAGGAAAGCCCGCCGAGGAACGCGCGGCCGCCGAGCGCGAAGCGCTTCGCGCGTCGCTTCTCCTCAAGGCCCGCCGGTATGAATCGGCAGCCCACGCCTACCGGTCCTTGCTTCGGCACGAGGGCGCGACGCCGAGGGAACGCGCGGATTTCGCCCTGGGACTCGCGCGCGCGGCGCGCGGGCTCCGTGACTTCGCCGCCACGGACAGCGCGTTTGTCCTGGCTGCCTCTCTCGATTCGAGCGGTACGACCGGAGAGACCGCGGCGTGGGAGCGGGCGCGCGAGTGGGAGGACCGGAAGACGGCGATCGACGCGGTCTCGGCAATCCGATGGGCCCGGCCCCGGATTCGGACGTCCGCTTTGGCGGCCGCAGCACGAGTCCACGAGGCGATGGCCTGGATCCGGGCCGATTCCCTGGCCGAGGCTGCGGGCTCCCTCGCCGGATCGGGTCCCGAAGACGCCGCCGTATGGTTCTGGCGGGGATGGATCGCGCGGACCGCCGGGGATTCGATCCGCGCCCGATCATCCTTCCGCCGGGCATGGGAGCTGGATCCCTGGTCCTACGAGGGCGTGCGGGCCCGCGAGCTTGCCGGGCTCAAGGTCGAGGCGACGCAGGGTGTGCCCGGCGCGCGCGTGCGGCATCGGACCCGGCCGACGACCCCGCCGCCCCGGGCGGCGCGGATGTTCGAGCTGGTCGGGTTTGGGGATCTCGCGATGGAGCGCCTTCGCTCCTGCGCGATGGGCGACCCCGAGCCGGGCGCCGACGGGTGCATCGACGCCCTCGAGGAACGAGGCGTGTTCCGGGTCGGCCGGGGGAATCTGGACCTCGACCTGAGGTTCCGCTTCCCGCCGGCGTTCGCGGGTCCCGTGTTCGAGGCCGAGGAGCGGGAGAGCCTCAGCGCCCCGTTGATCTGGTCCATCATGCGGCGGGAAAGCGGGTACAATGCCGCGGCCCGCTCCCGTGCGGGAGCGCTCGGACTGCTCCAGCTCATGGTGCCGACGGCGTCGAGGCTCGCCGGAAGGGCGGTTCCCGAAGATTCGCTCCTCGACGTTCGATTGAACGTGCGCCTCGGCGCGATGTATCTTCGTCGGCTTGCGCGGGAGTTCGGGGATTTCCGGGCCGTGGCGGCCGCGTACAACGCCGGAGAGGAAGCGGTGCGCCGGTGGGTCGCCGCTCGGCCCGAGATCGACGACCTCTGGGTGGAGCTGATCCCGTATCGGGAAACGCGGGAGTACGTGAAACAGATCTATGCGGGGATGCGGCGGTACGAATCGGTGTACGAGTCGGCGTCGGACCCCTGAGGGACGCGCGTGCTTCTGACGTCCGAGCTCAAGCGGAAGGCAATCCATCTCGCGTCGCTCTCGATCCCCATCGCGTACTACGCGAGCCCCTCGGCGTGGTCCCGGGACTGGGAGCGCGGGCTTCTCGCGGCCGTCATCCTCTCGCTCGCGATCGAGGTCTTCCGGCTCCACCACCCGCGGATCCGGAACGCCTTCCGGCACTTCTTCGGAGAGCTGCTGCGAAACCACGAGGAGGTCTCCCTTCTGGGCTCGACCTACCTCCTGATCGCGGTCCTGCTCACACTCCACCTCTTCGAGAAGCCGGTGGCCGTGCTCGCGCTCGGGTTCCTCATCATCGGGGATACGGTCGCCGCCATCGTGGGGAAGTCGTTCGGGAGGACCCGTCTCCTGGGAGGGAAATCGCTGGAGGGGAGCCTTTCCTGTTTCGCCGTCTGCTACGCGCTGACCCTCCTCATGCCGGGGATCCCGTTTCACGTCGGGATCATCGGCGCGCTCGTGGCGACCGTGTTCGAGCTACTGCCGATTCCCCTGGACGACAACTTCCGGATTCCGCTCTCGGCTGGGTTCGCCATGGAGCTTCTACTTAGGTAGGCGCCGATCGGTCGAATCCGGCTTGACACGGCCGGCATCCGATCCATAGACTCCGGTCGCCGGACGGTAGCAGATTCGGTCGCAACGGAGGAGCGTAACCGCTGATCCCACAAATCGTTATGGTGAATATGGATTCTCCAGAACCCCGGCGGCTTCGTGCTCCTGGGGTTTCGCTGTATTGGGCGGATCGGGAGAGAGCGTGATCAACCTGGCATCCCGAATCTTCGGGACGAAACACGAGCGCGACATCAAGCGCATGTGGCCGCTCGTCCCCGAAATCAACGCGCACTTCGAGCGGCTCCGCGACGTGTCCGACGAGGCGCTCCGGGCGAAGACCGACGAGCTCCGTTCAAGGATCGAGGCGGGCGAGACGGAGGACGACCTCCTTCCGGAGGCATTCGGCGTCGTGAAGGAGACCTGCCGCCGCCTCGTGGGGAAGAGCTGGGACGTCTGCGGGATTCCGACGGGGTGGGACATGGTTCCTTTCGACGTCCAGCTCCTGGGCGCGATCGTGCTCCACGACGGGAAGATCGCCGAGATGGCGACCGGCGAGGGGAAGACGCTCGTCGCGACCATGCCCATCTATCTGAACGCCCTCGCGGGGAAGGGAGTCCACCTGGTCACGGTGAACGACTATCTCGCCCGCCGCGACAGCGAGTGGATGGGTCCCATCTACCAATTCCTGGGCCTCACGGTCGGGTGCATCCAGAACGGGATGGATTTCACCGCGCGCCGGGCCGCGTACGCCTGCGACATCACGTACGGCACGAACAACGAGTTCGGCTTCGATTACCTGAGAGACAACATGGCCCGCCACCGCGACCATCGGGTCCAGCGCGGGCATCACTATGCCATCATCGACGAGGTCGATTCGGTGCTGATCGACGAGGCGCGCACGCCGCTCATCATCTCCGGTCCCGTCGAGCACAGCCTTCAACAATATGACGAGCTGAAACCCGACGTGGATCGTGTGGTGAAGACGCAGGGTCAGCTCGTGAACCGGGTCCTGGCCGATTCCGAGTCGATGCGCGCGGATCCGGAGCGAGAGTGGGAGGCGGGCTTCAAGCTGTTGCAAGTAAAGCGCGGGGCGCCGAAGAACAAGCGCTTCGTGAAGCTCCTCTCGGACGAGCCGGGGCTGAAGCGGCTCATCCAGCGCGTGGAGATGGAGCTTCTTCGCGACAAGCGGATGCAGGAGGCGGACGAGGAGCTCTACTATGCGATCGACGAGAAGAACCACTCGATCGACCTGTCGGAGAAAGGCCGCGACCTCCTGTCCCAGCGGGACAAGAACCTCTTCCTCCTTCCCGACCTCGCGGTGGACCTGGCCGCGATCGACGAGGACGAGGCGCTCTCGCCGGCGGAGAAGGTCGCAAAGAAGCGGGACCTGGAACGGCTCCACGCCGAACGGAGCGAGCGCGTCCACAACATCCTCCAGCTCCTGAAGGCGTATTCGCTCTACGAGAAGGACGTCGAGTACGTCGTCCAGGACGGGAAGATCCTGATCGTGGACGAGTTCACGGGCCGGCTCATGCCCGGCCGCCGGTATTCGGACGGGCTTCATCAGGCGATCGAGGCGAAGGAGAACGTCCGGGTGGAGGGGGAGACCCAGACGCTCGCGACCATTACGATCCAGAACTACTTCCGTCTCTACGAGAAGCTGGCGGGCATGACCGGCACGGCGGAGACCGAAGCGCAGGAGTTCTGGCACACGTACAAGCGCGACGTGGTGGTCGTCCCGACGAACCAGCCGGTGCGGCGGATCGATTACGACGACGTGATCTTCAAGACCCGGCGGGAGAAGTACAACGCGCTGGTCGAGGAGATGGCGGACCTCCACGCGAAGGGCGTGCCGGTCCTGGTGGGCACGATCAGCGTGGAGGCCTCCGAGACCCTGAGCCGCCTTCTCAAGCGGCGCGGGATCCCCCATTCGGTCCTGAACGCGAAGTACCACCAACAGGAGGCGGAGATCATCGCGCAGGCCGGGCGCAAGGGAACCGTCACGATCGCCACGAATATGGCGGGCCGCGGGACCGACATCAAGCTCGAGCCCGGCGTGATCCGGTGCGATCGGGACTGCTTCGCCGGGAGCGAGAGCCGGCTCGTGCACGGGGTATGGAAGGACGTGGCCCACTGCAAGGAGGAGGTCCTCTGCGGCCTTCACATCCTCGGCACCGAGCGCCACGAGAGCCGCCGCATCGACCGGCAGCTTCGCGGCCGGGCCGGCCGCCAGGGGGATCCGGGCTGCTCGCGGTTCTTTCTCTCGCTCGAAGACGACCTCATGCGTCTCTTCGGCTCCGAGCGGATCGCGACGATCATGGAGCGTCTCGGCGTCCAGGAGGGCGAGGTCATCGAGCACGGCCTCGTGACGCGCGCGATCGAGCGGGCGCAGAAGCGGGTCGAGGCCCACAATTTCGACATCCGCAAGCACCTGCTCGAATACGACGACGTGATGAACCAGCAGCGCACGGTCATCTACGCGCAGCGGCTCCTGGCCCTCGAGGAGGGGGACCTCAAGGACTCGATTCTCGAGATGATGGAGGAGATGATCTCCGAGCGGGTGGCTACCTACCTCCCGGCGAACGAGCGCTGGGACGAGGAGGATCTCAAGCGGCTCCTGAACGAGGCGAGCCAGGTCGTTCTCCG
>JACQPZ010000158.1 GCA_016207265.1 Candidatus Latescibacterota bacterium
GGCGGAATCCGCACGACCCCCTCCGCGCGCGCGAAGAGGCGGAACACCGAGGATGAGGACCGCTCGACGCGCCCGTTCGCCATCGAGAAGTTCTGCGCCGTGCCCGCGCGCTGCGCGACGATTCCCGGAAGAGCCGGCAGCTCGACGTCCGGCAGGTTCACGCCGCTCGCCCGGATCACGACGGTGAGGGTCGCGGCCTCCCCGGGCGCGATCTCCTCCCGATCGAGGGAAGCCTCGATGGAGAGCGATCCGCTCGGGGACGACCCCGCCGCGGCTTCCCGCGCCCCGTGCGCGGCGAGAAGCAGGAAGGGGACCGCGATTGCCACCGTGCCGCGCACGCTACCAATCACGGCGTCCCGTCTCCCGCTGCGCTTCCGTTTTCCCTTGATGCCGCGACCCGCGCCGTTCCGCCTCGAGAGCCTCGAGCCAACGCTCCGCCTCCTGCTTGCTGAATTCCGGACTCGCGCCCCGGGGAGCGGACTCAGATCGCGGCTCGCCCGCCGCCCGGGAGGAGTCTCCGGCGGCGAGCGGCCCGCGGCCGCCCCCCGCGGTGGGAGGGCCGTCTCCGCCTCCCTGGGCCGGAGTCTGCGGCGTGATTCCCCTGGCGAGGCGGATCGCTTCCTCCAAATTGCGCTTCGCGTCCGCGTTGTCGGGTCGGACCCGCAGCGATTCGCGGTAGAGCCCGGCCGCCTCTTGGAAGCGCTTCGCGCGCATCGCCTCGTTTCCCAGATTGAACGAAGCCGCCGCCCGGGCCCGGTCTCCGCGCGAGGTCATCGCTTCGCGATATCGCACGATCGCGGAGTCAAGCTCCCCTTTCCCGAGATACGCGAGCGCCTCGTCGAACGGAAGCACGGCGTCTCCCGGATGGTCGGACCGGCCCTCGCGGAGCGCCCGGAGGGCGTCGTCGTAGCGCTTCGCCTTGAGATCCCGGACTCCGCGTCCCGCGGGGCCGCCCCACTCGTACACGGCGCCCAGCGCGGTCGCGAGGAGCAGGAAGAGCGCGAGCCGCCGCGTCATCGCCGCCTCCTCGGAACCAGCCGCTCCGCGAGGAGCAGCACGCCGGCGGCCGCCGCGAACCACGGAAATCGCTCGTCGTAGGCGCGGATCGTCCTCCCGCGCGACTCGTAGGTCCCTTCCGAGCGGATCGGGTCCACGAGGCGGAGCGCCGCGCGCCCCGTGCCGTCCGCCCGCTCGTAGCGTCCACCGCCGAGCCGCGCCAGGTTGCGGAGCGCCGGCTCGTCCAATCTCGAGATGACCACGCTTCCCTGCGCGTCGCGCTTCTGGCCCCGCACGGTCCCGGTCGTGTCCACGATCGGGATCGTGGAACCTTCCGGCGTTCCCACCCCGATCGAATAGAGCCGCGCGCCCGACCGGCGGAAGCTCTCCAGCGCCCCGACGGGGTCGCCGCCGAGATTCTCACCGTCCGAGAGGAGCACGATCGCTCGCGGCCGGTCGCCGGGCCGCCGAAGGAGCCGTCCCGCGATCGAGATCGCGGCGCCCAGGTCGGTCCCCGGGCGGTCCAGGTCTCGAGTCGATGCGGTCTCGACGAGGGAGGCGAGGCCCTCCCGGTCGGTCGATAGCGGCGCCACGACCCGTGCGTCGCCCGCGAAGAAGACGAGCCCGACCTGCGAGCCTTCGAGCGCATCGAGCAGCGCCAGCGCCTCGTGCTTCGCCGCCCGGAGCCGGTCGGGCCTCGTGTCGCGCGCGTCCATGCTGCGCGAAAGATCGAGCGCGAGCACGAGGTCCACGCCACGGGAGGTCGTCGTGACGAGACGGAACCCGGCCTGGGGCCGCATGATTCCGAGCGTCGTGAGCGCGAGGGCGGTCAATGCGACCGCGATCCGCAGCGCCCGCGCGCGGCCTCCCGCCTCCCTCGTGAGACCGCGCAGAGAATCGCGGTCGCCGAGCGACGCTTCGGTCCTGCGGCGCGCCCGCTCGCCGCGCAAGGCGAGGAGACCCACCGCGAGCGCGACCCAGAGCAGATGCACGAATTGTGGAGACGCCCAGCGCATGGAAGCTCCTAGGGGTATCGGCCGAAGAGCGTGAAACCGAGGATCATCTCGAGCGCCAGAAGCCCGCCGCCCAGGGCCAGCAGAAGCGGCCCTGCCTCGGCCCACCTCGTGTACGAACGCATCTCGACGCGGGACGGTTCCAGGGCGCCGATCTCATGGTAGACCTGCGCCAAAAGCTCCGCGGAAGTCGCGCGGAAATAACGTCCTCCCGTCCCGTCCGCCACCTGCCGGAGCGTCGCTTCGTCCACCTCGGAGCGAACCCAAACGTAGCGGCGGCCCAGCACCGGATCGTCGACGGGAAACGGAGCCGCGCCCTGCGTGCCCGCGCCGATCGCGTAGATCCTCACGCCGACCGCCTTCGCGAGCTTGGACGCCGTGACGGGATCGACCGCGCCCGCGTTGTTGATTCCGTCGGTGAGAAGGATCAGGACCTTGCTCTTCCCCGGCGCCTTGTGAAGCCGCTGGGCGGATTGGGCAATGGCCGCGCCGACCGCGGTCCCGTCGGGAAGCTGGCCGAAGTCGAGCCCGTCGATCAGCCCGCAGAGGCCGTCGTAGTCGAGGGTGAGGGGCGAGCAAAGCTCGCTCCTTCCCGCGAACGCGACGAGCCCGATCCGGTCCTGAGTCCTCCCCCTCACGAACTCCTTCGCGACCTGCTTGGCGACGAATAGCCTGTTTCTCGGCCGGAAGTCCTCCGAGCGCATGCTCCCGGATACGTCGATCGCGAGCATGATGTCGATCCCCTCGCTCACCACCTCACGGATCTCCCGTCCGGCCTGCGGCCGGGCGGACGCGACCAGGACGAGCGCGATCGCGAACGGGCGGAGGCCCGGAAGGATCCTCGCGATACGCGCCCTCACGCCGCGGACCGGAGGCAGCGCCGAGAGGCTCGAGTAGCCCAGCTCCGGATCGCGCCATAAGTCGTTTCGCCGCGCGAACCAGTACGCGAGCGCGTACGGGACGAAGAGGAGGAGGTACCACGGCTCCGCGAAGCGCATCCGCTAGATCCGGGCTCCGGGAGCGGGGCCGGGCGCCGCCGGGGGCGCCCCGCCGCCGGGAGCCGCCGAGGGCCCTGCGCCGGCGCCGGGGGCCCGCGCCGGGAGCGCCTCCACGAGCGCTCCCGCGATGGATCGCGCCTCGCAAAGCATCGCCTTCGCCTCCGCGGATTCGTCCTCGTACCGCGCGAACTTGGCGAGGTCGGCGCGATCCAGGGCCGCGATCAGGGCGCGCCTCCCCGCCTCGCGAACGCGCCCGCGGTGTGCAAGCTCACGGGTGAGTTCCGCCGTCGTGAGATCGAGCGCCGGGACTCCCGTCACGGCGGCGGCGTACGAGCGAAGCGCGAGCGAGAGCCGCTCGTAGAAAACGTCGCGCGTGAGCGTCGGGAACTCGGCCTCGAGCGCCTCGAGCGCCTCTGTAAGCCGGGCCTCGGGCGGCTCGACCTCGGCGGCCGCCGGCGCCTCCGCCTTCCGACGCGACCTGAGGAGCATCGAGATCAGAAACGCGGCCGCTCCGGCGAGAAGAAGCGCCCCCAGGATCAGGACCGCATAATCCACGGCGCGGAGGCCGGGCTCGATCGGACCCGAGTCGGGCCTCAGGGTCCCGGTGATCGATTCGGTCAGCGAGTCGACGAAGACCGTGTCTTGCGGGAACTCGAGCGTATCGCGGCGCGTGCCGGACCCCACGGGGATCCGTGCCGCCGGGAGCGCCACGGCGCCCAAATCGAATGCGCGAACGAGAAACGATCGCGACCAGCGGAGACCGGATCGCTCGCGTACGAGGGAAGGAGCGTTCGATGCGTCGAGGTCGAGCGCCGAGGGAGCCGGATCGAGAAGCAGCGGACCCGGGACCAGGCCCTCCCCGAGCGTCGCGTCGAGCCGCCAGGAGACCCGGTCGCCGAGCGTCCCGCGCGGCGGCGAAAGGTTGCTCCGCAGCCGCACGGGCGCTCCCCCGATCGTCTCCTCGCGCTCCACGACCCGTTCCCGCGTGTCGGCAGGTCCGCGGCGGCAGGCCCCGAACGGAACGGCGAGGAGGATGGCCAGCGCGGCGGTGGCGACCGTGGGCCGCGGCGCGGCGGTGGCGACCGCGCGCCGCGCCGCGCGGAGCGCCCGGGATCCCGCGATGCGGCGGCTTCGCATCGGTCCGTCAGCGCCGATGGGTTCGCTGCTCGAAGTGGCGGATCAGCTCGGGCGCGACCGGCCTTACCGAGCTGAGCCCGATCCGGCCAGCGCGCGCGCGCGAGAACGCATCGGCGAGCGAGCGCTCGTGCCGCGCGCGGGTTGCATGCCACTCGCGCCGGGCGGAGAGCACTCCGAGATCGACGAGCCGCGACTCGCCGGTTTCGAGATCGCGGACACGGATCAGCCCGCGCGGGGGGAGCGCCTCCTCGAGGGGATCCTTCACCTCGATCGTCACGATCTCGTGGCGCCGCGCCAGGAGTCCCATCGGCCGCTCGAACGAATCCGCGAGCCAGTCCGAGATGAGGAACACGACGGCTCTCCGGCGCACCACGCGCCCGAGAAACGCGAGCGCGCCCGCCACATCCGTGCCCGCGCCCTCCGCCTCGAAGGCGAGCAGCTCGCGAACGACGCGGAGGGAGCGCGCGCGGCTCTTCGAGGGCGGAAGGTAAAGCTCCACACGATCCGTGAACAGAAGAAGGCCCACGCGGTCCCGATTCCGGCTCGCGGCGAGGGAGAGCAGGGCTCCGGCCTCCGCGGCGGTCGCGCGCTTGGTTCGTGCTGCGCTCCCGAACCTCAGCGACCCGGAGAGGTCGAGCGCGATCACGACGGTCAGCTCCCGCTCCTCGTCGAACCGCTTCACGAACGGACGCCCGTGCCGCGCGGTCACGTTCCAGTCGATCGAGCGGACGTCGTCCCCGGGTACGTACTCCCGCACCTCGGCGAACTCGAGCCCCTTGCCGCGGAAGGCGCTCCGGTACGAGCCCGCAAACACCTCCTCCACCGCCCGCCGGCTTCGGATCGTGAGCCGGCGGACCTGCGCGAGAAGCTCGGGCGTGATCACGGAACCTCGACGCGGGCGAGAATGCGGCGGGTCACTTCGTCCACCGGCACGCCCTCGGCTTCGGCCTCGTAGGTGAGAAGGATTCGGTGGCGGAACACGTCCGGCGCGAGCGCCTTCACGTCGTCGGGCGTCACGTAGGCGCGCCCTTCGAGGAACGAAACCGCGCGCGAGCCTCGAGCCAAAGCGAGCGTGGCGCGCGGGGACGCACCGTATTGGATGAGGGGCCTCAGGTCGAGGCCGAACCGCTCCGGCTCCCGGGTCGCGTGCACCAGGTCCACGATGTAGCGGCGGATCCGCTCGTCGAGGTAGATCCCGTTCACAGAGTGCCGCGCGGCGAGGAGCGCCTCGACCGAGACGACCGGCTTGGGCGGCGCCGGCGGCTCGCCTCCCATGCGTTCGAGAATGCGCCCCTCCTCCTCCGGGCTCGGATACCCGACGCGGATCTTGAGGAGGAAACGGTCCATCTGGGCTTCCGGGAGCGGGTACGTTCCCTCCTGCTCGATCGGGTTCTGCGTGGCCAGCACCCAGAAGAGCCCCTCGAGCGGATACGTCGTGTCCCCGATCGTGACCTGGCGCTCCTGCATCGCCTCGAGCAGCGCGCTCTGCACCTTCGCGGGCGCGCGGTTGATCTCGTCGGCGAGGAGGATCTGGGTGAAGACGGGGCCGAATTTCGGGGTGAACCCGCCCTGCTTCGGATCGAAGATGAGCGTCCCCGTGAGATCCGCCGGCAGGAGGTCGGGAGTGAACTGGATCCGATGGAACACGGCGTGGATCGCCTGCGCGACCGTCTTCACGGCGAGCGTCTTCGCGAGGCCCGGGACGCCCTCGAGGAGCAGATGCCCGTCCGCGAGGAGACCGACGAGGATCTTCCGGACCATGTCCCCCTGGCCGACGATCGTCTCTTCGATCGATCCGAGCAGCGGCTGAACGAACGCGCTTTCCTGACGGACGCGCGCGTTTCTCTCTTCGATCGTGAGTTGTGACATGGAGGTCGTCACCGGGACTTGAGGTTATCGACTCCGGTTCGCGTAAAGAGGAAAGGCGCGGCAGAGCTCCTCGACCTGCCCGCGGATGCGCGCCAGCGCGGGAGGCTCGCTGCGATGGCGGAGCGCGTCGTCCATCCAGCCTCCGAGCCGTGTGAACTCGGCTTCGCCCAGGCCCCGGCTCGTCACGGCGGCCGAGCCGATGCGGATGCCGCTCGTGACGGCCGGCGGCCTCGGATCGTTCGGGACCGCGTTCTTGTTCACGGTGATCCCGGCCGCGTGGAGCGCCGTTTCCGCGTCCGCGCCGGAATAATCCTGTTCCCGGAGGTCCAACAGCAGAAGGTGATTGTCGGTTCCACCCGTGACCAGCCTGTAGCCGCGCGCCGTGAGCTCGCGTGCGAGCGCCTTCGCGTTCGCCACGACCTGTTTCGCATACGTGCGGAACTCCGCGGTCGCCGCCTCCTTGAAGCAGACCGCCTTGGCCGCGACGACATGCATCAAAGGGCCCCCCTGCATTCCCGGAAATACTGATTTATCAATAGCTTTTGCATATTCGCTCTTGCAGAGAATGAACCCGCTCCTGGGGCCCCGGAGCGTCTTGTGGGTCGTGCTCGTGACGACATCGGCGAACGGGACGGGGCTCGGATGCACGCCGCCCGCGATGAGCCCCGCGACGTGGGCCATGTCGAAGACCAGCTTGGCCCCGACCTCGTCCGCGATCGCCCGAAGCCGCGCGAAGTCGAAGAACCTGGGGTAGGCGCTCGCGCCGGCCACGAGCACCTGAGGTCGATGCTCCCGCGCGAGGGCTGCCGCCTGGTCGTAGTCGAGGAGCCCCGTCTCGGGCGAAAGCCCGTATTGGACCGCCTTGAAGAGAATCCCCGAGTAGCTCACCTTGTGGCCGTGTGTCAGATGGCCCCCGTGGGCAAGCGCCATTCCGAGGAGCGTGGACCCGGGGGGCATCAGCGCGAGATACGCCGCGAGATTCGCCTGCGCGCCGGCGTGCGGCTGGACGTTCGCGTGCTCCGCCCCGAAGAGCATCCTCGCGCGATCGATCGCGAGCCGCTCGGCCGTATCGACGTGCTCGCAGCCGCCGTAGTAGCGCCTGCCGGGGTACCCCTCGGCGTATTTGTTCGTCAGGGGAGAGCCCATCGCTTCGAGAACCGCTTCACTCACGAAGTTCTCGGAAGCGATCAACTCGAGCGTGGTCGCCTGGCGGCGGACCTCCGCACGGATGGCCCCGTCGATCTCCGGATCCACCTCGCGCAGCGAAGCCTCGCGCGAGATCGTGCGCGCGGCACCGGATCCGGGCGTCATGGGGGACGCGGCTAGCGCGCCTTCTTCGCGGCGCGCTGAACCTTTCCGCGCGCCTCGACCGGGAAGAGCCAGCCGAAGCGGTCGCGGGCCCGCCCTTCCACGATGTCGAAAAACGCCTTTTGCAGCTTCTGGGTCACGGGGCCGACCGCCCCCGATCCGACCTTGATCCGATCCACCTGGGTGATGGGCGTGATCTCCGCGGCGGTGCCGGTGAAGAACACCTCGTCCGAAATGTAGAGCATCTCCCGCGGAATCTGCTCTTCGCGGACCTCGAGACCCAGCTCGCGGGCGAGCGTGATGACGCAGTCACGCGTGACGCCCGGAAGGATGGCGCTCGCGAGCGTGGGCGTATGGAGCGTGTCGCCGCGCAGGAGGAAGATGTTCTCGCCCGAGCCCTCGGCGATGAATCCGAATACGTCGAGCGCGACCCCTTCTTCGTATCCGTCGGCGACGGCCTCGAGCTTGATGAGCTGACTGTTCAGGTAGTTCGCGCCGGTCTTCGCCATCGCGGGAAACGTATTCGGCGCCTGCCGCCGCCAGGAGGAGACGCGGACCGAGATCCCGCGCTCGAGGGCGTCCTTTCCGAGGTACTTCCCCCAGTTCAGCGTCGCGATCGCGACGTCGACCGGAACCCCCGTGGGATTGACGCCGAGGGTCTTGAAGCCGCGGTAGACGACCGGCCGGATGTAGCAGGCGGTCCCACCGTTCCGACGCACGGTCTCCCGGATCGCGTCCATGAGCTCGTCGTACCCGTATGGGATATCGATCCGGGCGATCTTGCAGGAATCGAGCATCCGCTGGACGTGGCGGTCGAGCCGGAACACGGCCGTCCCACCCGGAGTCGCATACGCCCGGATCCCCTCGAACACGCTGGAGCCGTAATGCACGACGTGGGAGAGCACGTGGATCTTCGCGTCTTCGTACGGCACGAATTTCCCGTTCATCCAGATCACGCCGCTCGATTCACGCGCCATGCCTTCCTCCTCCCGGGAACGGCATCAGGGTTCGCCGATTCGCTTCGCGCCCTCTCGCCGCTCAACGGCTTCCCGAATGACGGGCACCCATTCCACGAGGTGGCTCCGAATCCGGTTGAATGTATCCCGATACTGATCGGCGCTCCCGCCCAACGGATCCATAACGCCGTTCTGCGTCATGCCGCCGGGCGCGGCGCCTCGGTTCGTGATGAGATGGACTCGATCCTCGGACTCAGGCGCGAGCTCCCGCGCCCGGTCGACGTGGCTTTGCTCCATCCCCAAGATCAGGTCCGATTCGCGCAGCATCCCCGCGTTCAAACCCACGGAGCGATGCAACGAGATGTCGATGCCGTGCTCGGCGCACGTCCGGATCGCGAGCTGGGTCGCCGGCGCCCCCTCCAGGGAGCCGGTGCCGGCGGAGGCTACCCGTGTCCGGTCCGCGATCTCCGGCGGGAGCAGCGAGCGGAGGATACCTTCCGCCATGGGGCTTCGACACGTGTTGCCCGTGCAGATCACGAGAACCTGGAACATGAACCTCGCTTGAGACCCGGGAGATAGCTCACGAGGATTCTAGGAGCGGAGTCCGCGGTCGTCAAGTGAACCTTCCCTCGAGGCGGACCGCGCCCTCGCGGAGCACGCGCACGCGTTCCCCGGAAACCTCGGCCACCGTGGACGGCACCCCGGAGAGTTCCCCGCCGTCCACGACGAGATCCACCCGTTTCGTCAGCGGGCCTTCGGCGCGGACGAGCGGCGGTTCTCCCGTGGCATTGGCCGACGTGGAGATGACGAGCCCCTGGACGCCCTCGACGACGGCCCTCAGAAACTCCGCCCCGGGGCACCGCAGCGCGACGGTGCCCGCCTTGGTGCGGAGCGAATCGGGCACCGCGGGGGACGCCTCGAGGACGAGGGTGAGCGCTCCGGGCCAGTGGGCGCGCGCGAGGGCCTGCGCGCGCTCACCCGCCTTGGCCCAGATCTTCAACGCCTCAGGCCGCGCCATGAGGCCGATGAATCCCCGGGCCGCGTCGCGCGGTTTCAGCGCGCGAAGCCGCGCGACCGCGCCTAAGTCCGCGGCCAGGACGTGGAGCCCGTAGATCCCTTCGGCCGGCAGGAGCGCGACCCCGCCCGCGCGCAGGACCGCCGCCGCGCGCGCGGCGACCTCGGCCGTGTTCCCGTTCGCCGCAAGACGGACCCGCTCGACCAACCGAACGCCCCCGATCCGACGCCCCGCTAGATCCGCTCCCCGCGGGCCAAGCGGAGCTTGAGATCCTCGAGCTTCAACGCGAGCCCTCGGTCCGAGAGCGCGAGGATCTGCGCGGCGAGGATCGCCGCGTTCTTCGCTCCGGCCGCGCCGATCGCCACCGTCGCGACCGGCACTCCCGCCGGCATCTGGACCGTCGAGTAGAGGGAGTCGGCGCCGCCCAATGCCGTGCCTCCCAGAGGAACTCCGATCACCGGGAGAATCGAGTGGGCCGCCACCATTCCGGCAAGGTGGTTGGCCATGCCCGCCGCGGCGATGAACACCTGGATCCCCTGCGCGGGCGCCTCGCGCACGAGGTCGCGCACGCGGTCCGGGGCTCGGTGCGCGGACGCCTGCTCGAGACGGTGCGCGATACCGAGACCCTCGAGCACCCGGGCGGTCTCTTCCATCGTCGCCCGGTCCGACTCGCTTCCAAAGAGAATCAAGACGCGAGGCTTCTCGCTCATATCGTGAGGCTCCCCGATTGAAGTGTCGTGGCGGCGATATCCCGCCGGTAATGCATCCCGTCGAATCGGATTCTCGAAACGGCCGCGTACGCCGCCTCGCGCGCCCGCTCCAGCGTCTCCGCCCGCGCCGTCACCCCGAGGACCCGCCCGCCGCTCGTGACCCAGCGCGGACCGCGGCGGTCCACTCCCGCGAAGTCGATGCGGATCCCGTGCGGGAACGGACGGTTCAGTCCCTCGATCACCTGCCCCGTCTTGGGCGCCCCGGGATAGCCCTGCGTCGCGAGGACGACGCAGACCGCCGACCCCGCGTGGCGGACGTACGTGCCGTGCCGCTCGCCGGGGAGCGAGCCTCCGGCCGCCGCGAGGAAGAGCGGGTACGGGTCCTCCTCGAGCAGGGGCAGCACCACCTGCGCCTCGGGATCTCCGAACCGCGCGTTGATCTCGAGCACGCTCGGTCCCGTCGCGGTGAGCATGAGCCCCAGGTAGAGGATTCCGCGGTACGGCGTCCCATCCTCGCGAAGGGCGCGCAGAATCGGATCCACGATCGCGCGCGCGATCGTGAGCCCTTGATCGGGCGTGGGAGCACGGGCCGGTGCGTACGCGCCCATCCCGCCCGTGTTGGGACCCGTGTCGCCTTCCCCGATGCGCTTGTGGTCCCGGGCCGCCGGGAAGAGCATCCACCGCTCTCCGTCCGCGAGCACGAGGAGCGAGGCCTCCTCGCCCTCCAGCCGGTCCTCGATCACGAGGATCTTCCCCGCCTCTCCCAGGGCGCCCCGCTCCATCCAGGCCTCGACCGTCGCGTGCGCTTCCTCTTCGCGGCGCGCGATGACCACGCCCTTTCCCGCCGCCAGCCCGTCCGCCTTGAGCACCAAGGGATAGCGCGCCCCCAGGATGATCCGGCGCGCCTCGCTCGCGCTGTGCGCCACGCGAAAGGCCGCCGTCGGAAGACCCAGCTTCTGCAGCAATCGCTTCGTGAACACCTTGCTCGATTCGACTCGGGCGGCATCCCGGACGGGCCCCAGAACCGGAACGCCTTCGGCGTGGAGCGCGTCGGCGAGACCGAGCGCCACGGGGAGATCCGGCCCCACGACGACGAGATCCATGCGCTCGCGCTTCGCCCACGCCGCGATCGCGCCGATCTCGGAGGCCGCGATCGGCACCCGCACCGCCAGGGACTCCATCCCGGGGTTTCCCGGCGCCGCGTAGAGCTCGGGATGGAGCGGGGAATCGTGGAGCGCACGGACGAGCGCGTGCTCGCGTCCACCGCCCCCGACGACCAGCGCTCTCGGCGAGCCGGTCATCCGGGAGCCTCGAGCTCGCGCTTCAGGGCGGCCTGGATCTTCTCGGGATGGGCCCGGCCTCGAGACCGCTTCATCGCCTGGCCGACGAGAAACGCGAACGTGCGCTCCTTCCCCGCGCGGACTTCCGCGGCGGGGCCCGGGTTCGCGGCGATCACCTCTCGCGCGAGCGCCCGGAGCGCCTCATCGTCCTCGATGGGCGAGAGCCCGTGTCGCTCGACGAGCGCGCCGGGCTCGGCCGGATCGGTCAGCATCATCTCGAACACCTGCTTCGCGATCTTTCCGGAGACGCTCCCCCCCGCGACCATCGCGACCAGCCGGCCCAGGCGATCCGGCCGGATCGGGAACTCCTCGATCGAAAGGCCGGACTTGTTCCGCGATCCGTTCACTTCCGTCATGATCCAGTTCGACGAGAGCTTGGGGCTTCCCGAGATCCTCGCGACCTCCTCGTAGTAGGAGGCGAGCGACCGGGTCTCGGTCAAGACCTCCGCGTCGTACTCCGGAATCCCGAACTCGCGCGTGAGCCGCGCCCGCACCTCGTGCGGAAGCTCCGGTAGCGCGGCGCGCACCGACTCGATCCATGCGGGGTCCAGGTCGAGCGGGAGGAGATCGGGCTCCGGGAAGTAGCGGTAGTCGTGCGCCTCCTCCTTGCTGCGCATGCTCTCCGCGATTCCCCTGTCCGCGTTCCAGAGCATCGTCTCCTGGACGACGCGACCTCCCGA